>JABSQK010000012.1 GCA_013215875.1 Lentisphaeria bacterium | reverse complement strand
AACCAACTCGCCGATTTTGAATTCCAGTGGTCGTCGGACCCGGCGGTTTGTGTGGTCATCGCCTCAGGGGGTTATCCAGCATCCTACGAAAAAGGATTTGCGATTAGTGGCCTAGATGAAGCAGCAGCAGCTGGCGCAGTGGTCTTTCATGCTGGCACAAGTTACAATGATGCGGGCGCGATTGTAAATACAGGTGGGCGTGTGCTGGGCGTAACTGCAAAAGGTGAAACAATTCAACAGGCCGTCGACCGTGCCTATGAAGCTGTAGAAAAAATTTCATGGGATGGCTCTTTTTATCGTAAAGACATCGCATATCGAGCGCTTTCAAGATGACGAAACTTCTGATCATAGATTTGTCTCCGGTAATGGGCGGTGCTCAGCAAAGCATGCTGGCACTCATTCAAAAACTTCAAGAACGAAACTACGATCTATTCCTTTTTAGTTCGTCTGACGAATTTTGCAAACGGGCTGAAAATTTTGGTATTGCAGTTTATAAATCAAATGCAAGTATGTGGACAAAGTCCGTTAAAGGGCTCATGGAAGCAGGAGTAGATACCATTCAATTTCGCAAATGGCTAAAAGACTTCCGCGCAACAAACCATGTGGATGTATTTTATGCCAATGGTATACACGCGGGTTTATTAGCCAGTATGAGCATTGACTCTAGTGATAAACTTATCTTCCATCATCGCGACCTGCTATGTCCACAGACGCTGCTAAAACCTGTCTTGAAACGTGCCGATCACACCATTATTATCTCAAAATTTCTTATGGAAGAATTGCCTGTTGAGGCGAGATGCTCACAGATCTATAATGGGTTTGATTATGACTTGATCGTTGAACTAGCTGCTATGGAAACGATTTACTACGATTCAGTAACAGTTGTTCTTATTGCGGATATGGCAGAATGGAAACGTCATGAGCTGTTTATCCGGGCATTTGCTATTGCCTGCCAGGACAGTAATATGGATGCTTGTATTATTGGTGGCCCAAGGAATGAACAGGATGCACAATATTTTGAAAAATTGAAGATCCTTGTAAACGAATTGAAACTTGAAAAGGCAATTCATTTTACCGGGCATATTGAAAACCCCTATCCCCGCTTGAAGGCAGCATCATTGCTCTGTTCAGTCGCGGATAATGAACCATTTGGCCGGACCATGATTGAAGCCCTGGTACTCGATGTGCCGGTACTCTCCGCAGGTGGTGGTGCCGCTGAAGAGATTCTCGATTGTGATGGCGGACGTATTTGCAAAGATGACATAAACTCGCTTGCCATGGCAATGTGTGAACAAATTTCTCAGCCTGTTCATTTGACGAAGGACTGGCATAAACGCTTTTCTATTGACCACCATGTGGATCAAATTATAGAACAGATACAACTTTTAGATGTAGCATAAATAGGATTTAAATTAGTGAAAATATCAGATTTATTTAAGCCCAAGTGGCAGCACAGTGATTTACAAGCACGGTTGCAGGCAGTGGAAGACATGTCCACGGCGGAAGCAGAAACATTATGTGAAATTGCCTGCCGGGATGAGGACGCTACCGTACGAATGGCTGCAGTACAAAAAATACACGATGAGCAACATCTGGAAAAGATCGCCTCATCGGATCCAAATAAGGATGTCATGAACTATGTCTGCCGCGAGTTAAACAATATTTACAAAGAAGTCACCATTAATTGCAATAATGCTTCAGAAAGTGAGGCATACTTAAGTCGCATTAGTGATGACCATGTATTATGTGAAATTGTTCTAGGTGCAGTTTGTGATGCGGTAAAATTGAAGGCCCTAGTAACCATTCATGATGAAGATGTATTGTTCGAATTGGCAAAGCAAAATATCGGTAAAGAAGCCGGCGAATTGATTGTGCAAAAGATCAATGGTGAAGAACACTTAAATCATTTAAAAACAGAAGGCGGTAATAAAACCATTCGTAAATACACCGCTGAAAAATTAAAAGAGTTAAATCTCGATGTTCCGGATGATGAGGATCTTCGCCAGGATGTATTACAAGAACTGTTTGATCATGTGGATTCTCTAAAAGAATCGTGGAATTTCGATGCAGTTTCAGAAATTATCGACAAAGAGAAAGACCGCTGGTTGAAAGAAGATCCTGCCTTTGAGCATGAGCTCGCAAAGGGATTTAACGAAGCCATAAACCATTTTGAAAAACGACGCAGAAATTTTGCGGATAAACAAGAGCGTGAAAAAGAACGCCTCGGTAAAGAAGCAGAATTAAGCAGTAAGAAAGCTGCAGTCACTGAGTCGATTGTAAATCTAAATCCATCAGAAGCGGGCTTCTCTTTAGCCCTTGATGAATACAAGGCTAAGTGGTCTGAACTCGAACAGCTCCCAGAAGAAAAAGAAAAACGATTGCTCTCTGAATACAATACAGCTGTGAATGACTGTGAGCAGAAAAATGTCGTGCTTGCTGATGAAAAATTGCGCAAGGAAAATATTCTAAAAATACTCGAGGATTGTCCTGCAGAAATAGACAGTTATGAACTTGCGAAAGAAACACTCAAGAAAATTGAAGGACTCGACCTCACTACACTTTATCTGTCTCTCGAAACACCTAAAATTAAAATTGATAAATTAACTGAGCAGGCGCAGGTTTACATCGGCAAAAATGAGTCGGAGCAGAAGACTGCCGAAGAATCACTTGAAAAAATTGCTGAACAATCTATCGAGCAGATGACAAAATATTTGGCAAAAGAATATCTTTTGAAAGACCAGAGCAAGGTAAAGAAAATGCGCCAGTCCTGGGATAAAGCAGATCCACAACACAAACATGCCGGCTATAAAAAGTTTCGCAAACAGTTGGATGAATTTTACCAGCGGGCAGATGTGCAGCGCGAGGAACAAAAGTGGGATGAATGGCACAATAAAGATATAAAAGCCGAATTAATAAAACGAGTCGAAGCCTGCGCGGAAATCGATGATCTGGGCAAGGTGGCAAAAATTATCCAAACTGCTCAGGACGACTGGAAGAAGTGTGGCCAGGTATCCAAGGCGGAATCAGACCAGATGTGGAAGGCATTTCATAAGGCATGCGATGAAAACTACCAACGCTGCAAAGTGTTCTTCGATGAACAAAAAAATGTTCGCAGCGAAAATTTAATCCAAGCCGAGGAGCTCTGTGTAAAAGCCGAAGCTGTAAAAGAGTCTGAAGACTGGAGAACGACGGCGGAATACCTCAAAGGATTACAACAGGCATGGAAAGATGTGGGCCCATTACCAAAAGCGCAGTCCAAAAAATGTTTTGATCGTTTTCAGGCTGCCTGTAACCAGTTCTTTAACAAGCGAAAAGAATTTTTTAGCGAGAAGGATGAAGAACGAAATGGAAACCTCGCAGAGAAGCACGCATTAATTGAAAAGATGAAAGCACTGCTCGAGAATAGTTCATCGGATACTGCAGACTGCATTGCTATACAAAAAGAATGGAAGGAGATTGGTCCAGTACCTAAACGCAAGAGCGATCAGGTCTGGAATGATTTTCAGAAGCAGACACAGGCATTTTTTGATAAAATTGATGAACAGCGTTCTGCGGCAGTAGGTGAGGCGGATGAACATTTGCAGCGATTTATGACCCTTGTGAATTCCGACAGCATATCAACCGATACTGAAACAATTAAAAGTGCTGTCTCAGAACTCAATCAACATAGCGCTCTTGAATTGCCGTTTAAGATTCTCGACCAGCATCATAGCAAACTCTATCATGCCTCAAAAGACCTGTCAGAAAAGATTCCCGAAATGGAAAATGAACAAATCAATGAACTGGTACAAGCATTTCTTGATTCAAACGAATGGATCTTGTCAGCAAAGGTTCTTAAAACATGTCGGCCAAAAATGAGTGATAAAAAGGCCGTCGATGAGTGGATGAATAAACGCAAAGAAAATTGCGATGATCGAATACTCGATCAGTTCGATAATCTTTTCCGTAAGGAGGAAATTATTAAACGTGTAAAGTCGGTGACCCAAAAACTTGAGTCTTATGAAGGTCAAAGTGCGGAACCTACCTTGTCATTGGCTGAACAGCTGCAATTGGCAATGACAGACAGTGTTGCCAAAGAACAGAAAATTGGTGAAGATGAAGAAAAAGAAATTCACAAACTGAAAGATCAGTGGAAGAAACATCAGTTCCTGCCTAAATCAGAAGAGAAGACAGTTGAAGCACATTTTAATTCAGCATTGGATGTATTTTATTCACGATTTAAGGAACTGAATAACGCCTAATATTTATGAAAAAGTCATCTAAACGATCATCGATTCGCCGGAAAGACTGGCTTTTATCTGTCGTGAAGATTTGGGGCTCCTGTATTTTAGTTATCGTTGTAATCACCTTAATCCTATTTAAATTCCTCGAACCACCGCCACCGACAGATTTGAAAATTGCTTCCGGCTCGAAAGGTGGGGCTTATTATCAATTCGCAGTGCGCTACAAAAGTGCATTAGCCGAACACGGTATTAAGCTTGAAGTACTTGAAACGCAGGGGACGATTGAAAATTACTCATTGATGAAATCGGGTAAAGTTGACCTGGCATTTATACAAGGTGGTTGTGTGGAAATCGAAAATGACAGCCCCATCCAATCTGTTGCTTCAGTGAGTTATGAACCGGTATGGCTCTTCCTGCGTAAAGGCTTCAAGCTCGATGATTTGCGCGAGCTGCTAAATAAGAAAGTGAATGTTGGTACTGAGGGCAGCGGGACAAAAGCATTGGCTATACGATTATTACAGATGACAGGGGTGAATGAAGGGAATTGCCAATTTTCTTATTTGTCGTATCAGGATACTGTGACGGCGTTGAAGAATTCTGAGTTGGATGCGGCATTTATTGTTGCATCTATTAATTCACAGGTCATACGCGATTTGATTGCTGATCCGAAAATAATGGTAATGGACTTCAAGCGAGCCGCGGCCTATACATACAAGGCAGACAACCTGTCGCACATTATAATCCCTCAAGGTGTAATAGACCTTGAGAAGAATTTACCGAAAGAGGATTTTTCGGTTTTATCAACAAGTGCAAACCTCTGTTCAAGTTCAACGATGCATCCTCAACAGGTGGAATTGGTTTTGTCCATCATGGCCAAGATACACGGAGAAAAAGACTTAATTACCAAGAAAGGTTATTTTCCCAATGCGGAATTTGTTGAATTCCCCTTGAGCTCAAGCGCCCAAAGTTACCTGGAAGACGGCCCGTCATTTTTGTCACGCTACCTGCCATATCAGGCAGTGACATTTATTAAACGCACCTGGATTCTAATACTTCCTTTGTTAACATTGCTCTTGCCGATTTTTAAAATTGCTCCGATTGCTTATCGCTGGCAACTCTTTAGGCGGATCTACTGCTGGTATGACGACCTCGAATCAATCGAAGATTTTATTGAACAGGAACAATCTGTCGAAGCACTGGAAACCGGTTTGCAAGAACTCAAGGAGATGGAACTGGATATAAGTAAATTAAATATTCCGTTTATGTACCGCAAAGAAGTATACAATCTCAGATTTCATATAGGACTGGTACACGATTTTTTAATTAAACGACACAGCAAACTTTCTAAGAAAGAAGATGACTAATCTAAATTTGCTAAGGTCTTAATTTTATGAAAATATTTAAGAATAAACTATTTTGGATTGTTATTTTAATTATTTTACTTCTTTGCAGTTTTCCATTTCTCTTACATTATTATCGAGTATTAAAAATACATACCGCAATTGCCCAGTTGAAAAGAGATAATCCTGAAGGATATGGATTAGATGATGACAATATAGAGCAGGACGAAAATAAACCATTTTACCTGAAATTGAACGGAGAAAACATTGAAAATATTAATGCTCTGAAAGGCACGGAATTAAAAGAACTAGAGTTATCGCATATAGAAGTAAATAACATCTCTGCTCTAAAAGGAATGCCCTTAGAGCATTTAAAAATAACTGAATATTCAAATTTTCTCCACAATAAAGAAAAAGTGATTGATCTCAGTCCATTAGAAGGGATGCCATTAAGGGAGTTGAAAATAATAGGTGCTGATATATCTGATATTCAGGCACTTAAGGGAATGCCCTTAAATATCTTGAAATTGTCAAATTCCTCTATAACTGATATAAAAGTATTGCGAGGAATGCCATTACATACACTGGAATTGTCAGGCTCGTCTATTGCTGATATTTCGGCTCTTAAAGGTATGCAGTTGAAACATCTTGATTTGTCTTTCCTTAATTCCAATAATTTATCAGCCCTTAAAGGAATGCCTTTAAATTATCTAGATTTATCATGGTCAAAAAAAATTATGGATATCAGTGCTTTAAGAGGAATGCCGTTAGAGAAATTGGAATTAGGTAATACACTGATATCTGATGTAAGTGCACTGAAAGGAAGTTCTCTAAAATCATTAAATTTGCGAAAGTCTAAAGTTAGTGATATTACCGCATTAAAGGGGGTAGCATTAAAAGAATTGTCTTTAGCACAAACAAAAGTAATCAACATAGCTGCTTTGAAAGGAATGCCACTAGAATATTTGGATATAAGCCATACAGAGATTGTAGACATCAGTGCACTTAAGGGCATGCCACTGGAAAGGTTGAACTTGAAGAAGACAAAGGTTGTTGATATTACCGCTCTCGATGGAATGCCATTAATAAATTTAGAATTACCAGATACTGTAAAAGATCTATATATTCTTCAATCTGTGCAAACATTAAAACGAATAAATAGTGATAGAATAGATAATTTTTGGTTGAAAAATAGTGTAGAGCCCCAAATGAAGCTTGCCCTTGCCCAACTTAAAAAAGATAACCCACAAGTAAAAGACTGGAAAGATATGCGTGTAAAATATCTTCCCCAATTAAGTCTTAAATTATCAGGGATAAAGCTTGTTGACATAACTGCGCTTAAAGGTTTTAAATTTAAGAAACTGTATTTAGATAATACTGATGTGCTTGATATAAATGTGCTTAAGGGCATGCCTTTAGAGACACTCACACTTAGTGCAAGCAAAGTAAATGATATTGATGCTCTAAAAGGAGTGCCGCTTCTATCGCTAGACCTATCCGCTACGCAAGTGAATGATATAAGTGCCCTGGAGGAAATGAAACTCAGTTTCCTAGACCTCGAATATACAAAAGTGAAGGATATAAGTGTGTTGAAAGGAATGCCTATTCGAAAGCTTTATTTTAATCATACAAGCGTAAGAAGTTGCAAATCCCTTGAAAATATGCCATTAGTCGAGCTTCGGTTGCCTATAATTGCTACTGATGTTTCTTATTTTCGTTCAATTAAAACATTGACTAAAATTAATGGTATTCGATCAGCCTATTTTTGGAATAGGATTTACAGGCAAAACCAAGAAATACTTGAACAAGATGCCATTGGAAAGATTATTTCAGCGATGGCTCAGCTTAAAAAAGCAAATCCTGGAGTCTTAGATTGGACGAAAATCTCTATAGGATACAGGAGAATTAGAATGGAAGAAGGGGTTTGGTTAGCAATACCTATCAAAGTTAGCAATATCAGCGCATTGAAAGGTCAAGGAATTAAATGTCTAAGTTTGAGGGGCTCTTTTGTTAGTGATATAAGACCATTAAAAGATATATCA
>JABSQK010000119.1 GCA_013215875.1 Lentisphaeria bacterium | reverse complement strand
TATAGGGTTCGATTGTTTGCTTGCCATAACGGCGAAGGCGAATATTTGCCTGTTCGGCATGGCCGGCAAAACCTTCTAGTATGCATAGGCGCGAACAGTATTCGCCAATAGCAACAGACGCTTCATCTGTAGTGACCCGTTGATAGGAATGCGTTTTAATAAATTTGCCAACCCATAGTCCGCCCGTATAACGCCCGGCTTTGTTTGTAGGCAGGGTATGATTGGTTCCTATTACCTTGTCGCCATAGGCCACATTGGTTCTTGGTCCGAGAAAGAGCGCACCATAATTCGTCATATGCTCGAGAAAGTAATCCGGGTCGCGGGTCATCACCTGGACATGTTCAAATGCTAGAGCATTGGCTTCCTTCAACATTTCTTCGAGCGAATCGCATAGCAAAACCGCTCCATAATTTGCCCACGAAACCCGGGCAATTTCTGCAGTAGGTAAAATGTCTAATTGGCGTTCGATTTCCTTGAGAGTTTCACGCGCGAGCGTTTCATTATCGGTGATCATTATAGCCGGCGATGTGGGCCCGTGTTCGGCTTGCCCAAGTAAATCGATGGCACAGATTTCGGCATCGACAGTGTCGTCGGCGATGATCAATGTTTCTGTCGGACCGGCAAAAAGGTCGATACCCACCCGGCCATAGAGTTGGCGTTTGGCTTCGGCGACAAACATATTGCCTGGGCCGACAAGCATGTGCACAGGCGCAATGCTTTCTGTGCCAAGAGCCATAGCTGCGATGGCTTGAATACCGCCCATGACAAGGATTTCATCGGCACCACCAAGATGCATGGCTGCCACAATTGCCGGATGCGGACCACCATCAAAGGGTGGTGCAGATGCAACGATGCGTGGTACACCAGCAACTTTTGCAGTGGCAACACTCATATGGGCAGAGGCAATCATCGGATATTTACCGCCTGGAACATAACAACCGACGGAATCGACAGGGATATTTTTGTGGCCAAGGATAACGCCCGGAGACATCTCTACTTCCAAATCCAACAAGCACTCTTTTTGCTTTTGGGCAAATGCCTTTACTTGTGACTGGGCAAATCGAATATCGTCGAGATCCGAAGCACTCACTTTTGACATGGCCTTTTCGATGTCCTCTTCCGATAACAAAAAGTTGTCAGGTGACCAGTTGTCAAATTTTTCTGAAAGTTCGCGAACGGCTGTATCACCGCGCGTTTCGATATCGAGCAAAATTCCTTCTACTGTTTGACGAACTTTTTGGTCATCCGCACTTTCATCCGCTTCGTCTTTTCTTTCTTTAATCCATTGTGCCATTTTCTCACCTGTTTATTATATCGTGGAAAGGTAATTACATTCCGCAAAAGGTCTAACATTTAGCCGACCTTTTTTTGAATGATAGATTTTAATACGTTGTTAATGAAAAATATTTCATTTTTCTTAAACGCTGTATATCTATACAGGGCAGGGATTGAACTGGTAATTGTTTTATTTTATTAAATAAATTCCATTATTAATTATTCATTTTATTTGCAGAAATGTATCTCTTGCATTAGACTATGTGCAGGAGTAAAAAAAATAAGGCTGCTTAAGGAGGCAAAAGTACATGACTATGCGCTTTTTAAAGTGTCTAGTCGCCGTTGCTTTATTCCATTTAATTGCCGCTGTCTTTGTTTTTGGTGCATTCCACTTGGCTAGTTCTGGAGGGGACGTAGTTAAGAAAGGGAAAAAAAAAGGTGCACCCTATAAAAACGAAGGTATCGCCATATTAGGTGCAAATGACAAATCGGCAACTAAGACAGAAATACCGAGTACCCAGAAAACATACAAAGTAAAAAAAGGTGACAGTTACTGGAGTATCGCCAAAAAATATGGTGTACCGAGAACGGACCTGGAAAAATTAAACAATCATAAGGTTTTACATCCAGGCGATGTCCTGATTGTAAATAAATGATCGCACAGTACAAAAAAGATTTTATAGACCTTATGTTGGAAGCGGAAGTTTTGCGTTTTGGTGAATTCGAAACCAAGAGCGGACGACTCTCGCCCTACTTTATTAATAGTGGTAACTTCAAACACGGTAAGACTATATCCAGACTCGGGCATTTTTATGCCGAGGCAATTCTCGAGCAATTCGGGGAGGGTTTCGATAACCTATATGGGCCTGCTTATAAAGGTATACCGCTTGCAACAATTACGGCAGCTCAGTTATATGAGAAGTTTGATAAAAGTGTGTCGTATACCTTTAATCGTAAAGAAGTAAAAGATCACGGCGAAGGCGGCTCTTTAGTCGGTTATACATATACGGGTGGTGAACGCATTATCATAATAGAAGATGTCATCACCGCTGGCACTTCCATTCGGGAGTCCGTACCACTTTTGAAATCCGTTGCAGATGTGACGATTTCAGCAGTCGTGGTTTCAGTCGACAGACAGGAGAAGGGCGCTGGCGATAAATCAGCCCTAGAGGAAATTGCCGAACTCTATGATTTACAGGCATTTTCGATTGTAAATCTCAGCGAAATTGTTGACTACCTTGGTGCTGAAGGCGTGCTGAATGATGAGCAGCTTGATGCGATTGCAAAATACCGTAATAAATATGGTCTATAATTAATTTCAAAAAGCTTTGACTAAAAATGAATTGTACATATAATAGGAAAAATCTTAAATAAAGAATTAATGATAAAAACTAAACACATACATATAAGTTTGCTGCTTCAGGGCCACGCCTTGATTGATCGTATATAGACCTCATTTATGCCCGTACACTCTACCTATACTCACCAAGCTGTTATTTTTACCCCACAGGAGATTTCTGTTTATGTCTGAAGAACAAGAAGGGTGTATTCGCGTCGACGCTACAGTAATCGAATTACTGCCTAACACCATGTTTCGTGTTGAACTCCCAAATGGGTATGAAGTATTGGCCCATATTAGTGGTAAAATGCGTTTGCATTTCATTAAGATTCTACCCGGAGACACAGTTACTTTAGAGATGTCTCAATATGATTTAACTAAAGGCCGGATTGTTTACCGCCAAGGTTGAATTTCCTAATTTTGCAAATAATTACCATTAGTTATTGCAAAAAGAATTAATGGTCTATATTAAATGCTCTTTCTTTATGCAAAAATTGTGTAAAGATATCTATTTTTCTATTAAATTTAGGTTCATTTTGGACTGTTTTGGAGTTGTAAAAAAATGAAAGTCAGAGCGTCAGTGAAGCGTCGTTGTGTTAATTGCCGAATCATCAAACGACAAGGTGTTGTTCGCGTTATATGTAAAGAACCTCGTCATAAACAACGACAAGGTTAAATAAGGAATTTGTTATGCCCCGTATTGTAGGTGTTGATATACCTGAAAAGAAGAAGCTTAAAGTAAGCTTGAGATATATATTTGGAGTTGGCCCTCATCTTGCCCTCGAAATATGCAAAAGCTGTAAATTGGACCCAGAAATGCGTGTCACCGAATTAAGCGAAGCAGATGTAGGCCGAATCAACTCAGTCATTCAGACAAGTGATTTTCAAGTAGAAGGTGACCTGAAGCGTCAGGTACAAGCCGATATTCGTCGGCTACAAGCGATTAACTGTTACCGTGGCTTACGTCATAGCCGCAGTCTTCCATGTCGTGGACAACGCACTAAAACCAATGCACGTACTCGTAAGGGTCGTAAACAAACTGTTGGTGCGATTCGCGACAAGAGCTTGCGTAAATTAGCAAATAAATAAAGGATAATTACTGAATTATGTCAGAAGATATTGACGATGTAATGAGCGACGACATTTCGAAAGTCGTGTTGCAACCCATTAAGGACCGAAAAAAAGGTAAGAAGCAGATTGCCAATGTATCGCGCGGAATCGTGCATGTACATGCGACCTTTAATAATACCAAAGTGTACATCAGTGACACAGCCGGTAATGTTATTGCCTGGGCATCTGCTGGAAAAGTAAATTTTAAGGGATCTCGCAAAAGTACTGCTTATGCTGCACAGGTTGTAGGTATGGAAGCAGGAAAGCGTGCGAAGACCTATGGTATGACTGAAGTCGAAGTTCGTATTAAAGGCCCTGGTGCAGGACGTGAGTCAGCCGTTCGCGGTGTGATGTCTGCAGGTCTCGAAGTTAGTTCATTAAAAGATGTAACACCCGTTCCGCACAACGGTTGTCGCCCACCCAAACGCCGCCGCGTATAATCCGGAGACACTCAAATGGCAAGATATACAGGACCTAAAGGAAAGATTGTGCGTCGCTTCGGTGCGAACATTTATGGCAATCCCAAATTCGATCGCTTACTCGCTAAAAAGCCAAACCCACCAGGTGTACACGGTGCAACAGCTGCCCGTAGAAAAGTATCTGAGTATGGCGTACAGCTTATCGAAAAACAAAAAATCAAATTCTGTTATGGCGTACTGGAAAAGCAGTTTCGTGTAACATTTAACCGTGCAGCGAGAAAAACAGGAATGACAGGTAACAATCTGCTTATCCTTCTTGAAACGCGTTTAGACAACGTGGTTTATCGCGCTGGCTGGGGTGGTACAAGAGATCAAGCACGTCAGCTCGTAAACCATGGTCATGTTAAGATCAATGGTCGTCGTACAGATATACCGTCATACACAGTTCGTGAAGGCGATGAAATAACTGTAAAAGAATCTAGCAAGTCGTCTGTATTAATACAGCGTATGATGGAAGAAAACAGTAGCCGTCCAAGTACTGAATGGTTAACAGTAAATACCGATGGTTCATCCATCAAGGTTGATCGCTTACCTCTTCGTGAAGAAATTCAGTCGCCAGGTAATGAACAGCTTGTAGTTGAGTTATTCTCGAAATAATAAATATAAATTTAACGAATTCAAAATAGTGGAGGATTCGCATGCCTGACATGGCAAATTTTGCAATGCCCAGCCGATTAGAGGTTGATGAAGAAAGTTGTACCGATACTTATGCACGTTTCCATGCTGAGCCTTTGGAAAAAGGATTTGGCAATACTTTAGGAAACGCTATGCGCCGTGTCCTTTTATCATCTTTGGAAGGCGTAAGTATATCGTCTATAAATATAGATGGTGTACCTCACGAATTTTCCAGTATTCCTAACATCGTAGAAGATGTTACAGATATTGTATTGAACTTTAAGAAGGTTTTATTTGAGTGCTCTGGCGATTTGCCAAGAAAGCTTGAATTGAGTGTTAAAAAATCTGGTGAAGTGACTGCTGCAGACATCGAGACAGATGGTGTGACTGAAGTACTGAACCCGGATCAATACATTTGCATGCTTGATTCTGAGCGTGAATTTCGTGTTGAGTTGGAAATCACCCGTGGCCGTGGCTATCGCCCTGCAGAGGAAAATAAAAGTATCGATCATCCAATCGGTGTGATTCCAGTTGATTGTCTTTTCTCTCCTGTAAAACGTGTTGCATATCATATTTCTGATTGCCGTGTTGGTCAACGCACTGATTTTGACAAACTTGAGTTTGAAATTTGGACAGATGGTCGCATTCATCCATCCGATGCTGTAAAGCAGGCCGGACAAATATTGGCATATCACCTGTCTATATTCACTGGTATAAATGGTGAAGATGATGATGATCCATCAAAACTGATTACAAATGAAGAAGACGAAGCACTTCTTAAGAAATTATTAACAAACGTAAATGACCTGAGCCTCTCAGTTCGTGCACAGAATTGTCTGAACAATGCCAACATCCGTTATGTCGGTGAGCTTGTACAGCGTCCTGAGTCTGAAATGATGAAATATCGTAACTTTGGCCAAAAGTCTCTTAACGAGCTGAAAGACAAAGTTATCGAAATGAATATGCATCTTGGTTTTGAGTTGAAAGAAGAAGTTCGTATTGCGTTTGAAAAACAACTGGAAAAACTTAAGTCCGGGGTCTAAACCATGCGCCATAGAAAAAGCAAGCTGCAAATAGGACGTCGTTCGGATCATGTCCGTTCCCTATTAAGAAATCAGGTGATAAGCCTGATAAATGAAGGCCGTATAACAACGACACTTACAAAAGCTAAAGCAACCCGCCGTCTGGCTGAAAAGATGATGACTCTTGGTAAAAAGGGTACTTTACATCATCGCAGATTGGCAATTGCAAAATTGCACAATCCAGAAGCAGTTGGTAAGCTCTTTGAAGAGCTGGCAAACGGCTATCTTCAACGCGAAGGCGGATATACCCGCATTATCAAGCTGAATCCACGTCGTGGCGATGCTGCTGATATGGCAATCCTCGAATGGGTTGAAGCTGGCGATGTAAAAAAACCTAAAAAAGCAAAAGCTAAAGCTGAAGAAACTGCTGAAGAAGCACCTGCTGAAACTGAAGAAGCACCTGCTGCTGAAGAAGCAACTGCTGAAACAGAAGAAGCAACTGCGGAAACAGAAGAAGCACCTGCGGAAGAAGAAGCACCTGCTGAAGAAGAAGCGCCAGCTGAAGCTGCTGCTGAAGAAGAAGCGCCTGCTGAAGAAGAAGCGCCAGCTGAAGACGAAGCAGCTGCTGAAGATACTGAAAAAAAATAAACCCTCAGTATTAAGAAAAATTTTAAGCCAGCTATTTTAGCTGGCTTTTTTCGTTTAAAGCTGTGATTCTCAGGCTTAGATAAGCGTGTGTCAAAAGTTTTTTCCTTAAAAACTCAGTACTCTGCCTTGCAGTTTTGAAGATGAATCGAGGTCTGTAATCTGGGAATAGAACGCTCCTTCAGAGCTCGGAAATTATCTAGGTCTTTAGTCCCGGCATTGCATACCGGGCTATTATAAAACACGGCTTCACCGCTACTTTACTACGCTTAAGGAAGATAGTATGAGAGGGCTGAATTCCTGGGCTATTATATAAAACACGGCTTCACTACGCTTAAGGAATCAGTCGACTATTTTTATTTTCTCCGCATCGATGATCAGATTTTTTTCCAATCCGGATTTTAATGGCATTGCGGGTGGCATCTTCTTATTATCGAGAAACATGGTATCTGGTAGGTCTTTTTTATTGAAGATAGAAAAGTTAGAATTTGTTAAAATATTACGTTTTTGAAATCCAGGAACATTTATATTTATTGACATGCGAATACTCTTTGCATCTTCCATTAGCTTTTTTCGATTTAGCTTTATTTCAAATAAAGCATATGACTTATGATTTGTGTATTTAAACGCCGTATCTTCCAGGGCAAATTGCTGTGCGACTAGTCCATCTTTATTTAGCTTCAAGTTAATAATCTCTTTCCCATGGATTACGTACTCGAGTTTTGTTTTTGGTGATAGTGCATGCCTGACTAAACAGGCAAAATAAATATCTGTATCGGTAAATTTCCCTGCAATAGAATAGATGTTTACCAAGTCCTTGCTTATGTGAAGGGCCGATTCGAAGTTCCAATCCTCAATTTTACCACTCAGGGTTGATTGACCTTCCAATAGATGAAAATTTAGATTATTTGATTCCTGGGGAATAGAGCGAGTTTTGTTATTCAGGTGTATCAATCCATTCGTCCAGTTGATGGGGTATATAAAACCCAATTTTGTCTTTACGATATCTGTCTCCAGTAGGCTGTATTTAACTGATTTGAATGATATTTGTCGCTCAAATTGCTGCTTGCCAGTCGATAGTTTTATCTTTAGAGAACCCTCCTCATATCGTTTGTCAAACTTGAATTCATATATATAGCCTGATGAATCGGGTAAAATACGCCCCTCTTTTTGAGTCTGTGATTGCTCGCCATTTATTTGAACAGTACAGAAATCTTTTTTATGATCAAGAGAAATGTCATAGGCCATGATGTATATGGAAGTTTGCGATGCATCATTTGCTGCACGTATAATGAAATCGCCGATGCGTCCACCGCTACGGGCATTGTCACTTATTAAGCAGCCTTTCACTGTTTCCCAGTCAAAAGGCGAACTGTATGTAAATACAGGAAGTATTAGATCGTATGTACTAAAATCTGATACAGTCGTACTCGGGTCCTTACGTACAAAGTCGCCATCATTTTTAATTTGTATGGATTGGGCTTTCGCCTTTTCTACAAGCAGAATAGGTCCTTTCTGAATTTCATCAGAAAGTTCGTAGTGAATCATTTTTCCAATATTTATTTCATTATTGGTCGTAAATTTCCCAACTCTGTGGGCTTTACTCAATTTTGCTGAACAGGCGATTTTTATACGATTAGAACGTTTCTTATAAAGAAGTTCCAAGGGGATTGCGATTTGCAGGCGG
>JABSQK010000118.1 GCA_013215875.1 Lentisphaeria bacterium | reverse complement strand
CTTAATCATCATACTGAAAAAGATAAAAATGAATGCCATGCCGAGTATTGCAATTCCATCGAGCCATAATTGGTCGAAGTTTACAGCCAGTTGAGCGTCTTCAGTTTTTCCATGATAGAGAAATATTAATGCTTCCCGGTAGTAAATTATTACCGCTAATATGAGCCATCGTTTAACACAAAAATTATTTTCCATTTACGAACCTCTCTTGCGATTTGTTCCTTAATATTAAAGTAATTTAAAAAGCCAAAAGAGTTAGGGTAAGTTTCTTAGCATGTCCCGGAGAATTCAGAATTATTAGCAAAAAAAGTTATAGCATTCTGGTGCTGTGAGTATTTTTTTCCCATCTGCGACTAAATTTTCTCGGGTACCAGTCGATATACTAATATTGAATGCGTATATATAAGGGATAATCTAACTATGGCTGAAAATATTGATGCGAATGAAATTCGAATTGTAAGTGTGAGTGGTGTTGAACGACTAATAAATATTGATGATTTTTACGGGCAAAATGAACATACGGTATTTTTTGGGCCCGGGTCTTCTATCCAAATACATAATTCCCATGAGCTTTCCAATATGGAGCAAATTGGCAACGACCTCGTTTTGAAAGCGAATGATGTAACGATACGATTTGACTCTTTTTTTGATGATGAAGGTTCTGTTAACGCAATTGTCGCCGAAGGCCAGGAACCGGTATTTGGAGTCAGTGATGTAAGTGAACTGAGTGCCGACATGCTGGCAAGTTTGCAAACTACCATGTATAATATTAACAGTTTTACAACAGTAAACTATACCGATGTTTCCCTGGCAAATTCCTTAAGCGCAGACCGCCTTTCTTCTGCAGAATTCGACAACTCAATCTCCCTGATTGCCAGTTCAAATGTATATCAAGAAATTTATGAAACACTTGTTGAGATAGAAGAGCTCGGTTCTGTACATATGGCAAATCCAGATGCTGTCGTTCTTACAGATGGTGTCAATGTTTCGAGTGATCCAAATATCGACATCACGGATTGGGATTTTGCTAATATTTCCATTGTAATTTCTCCTGACTCTAGCGAAAGTATAGACCTTGAGATCCTTGTTTCTCATATAGAAGCAGGCGAAACAATTGAATTGACAAGTTCCCTAACTGTGGATGTTCCTGATGCTGTTTTGAATTCTGAAAGAGCCGAACAAGAAGCCTCGGAACTTGATGATCTGCCAAACACGAATGTAGCCGAAACTGAAAACTTAGATAGCAATACCATTCAGGAAACTGATGATGTTCCCGTTGATGAAGTTGATGCGCTAGATCTAGATGCGAGCGATGCAAGTACCGGTGAAGATACTCAAGTCAGTCTCAATCTTTCATACAGCCTGGAAGATACGGATGGCTCTGAAACAGTTTCACTCACGGTCAGCGATATTCCTGAAGGCGCAGTCATTACAGATGGTACGAATACGTTTACATCCAGTGAAGGGTCGCAATCAACTGATATTAGCGGCTGGGACCTGGAAGGCCTGACGATAACTCCAGCAGAAAATGACAGTGATAATTTCACGCTGAACATTACTGCGGTTAACACAGAAGCAGAATCAGGTGATAGTGTAACGAGTAGCACAGCGATCAATGTAAATGTCGATGCAGTAGCCGATACGCCCACGCTTTCTGTGAGCAACTCGGACAACGGCGACGGCACTTTTGATATTGATTTAAGTTCCGCATTATCTGACAGTTCTGAAACTTTGAGCATTAATATAGCAGACATTCCTGAAGGTGCAGTGATCACAGACGGTAGCAATACATTCACTGCGAGCGGCGGATCACAGGATGCCGATGTCAGTGACTGGGACCTTAATAGTTTAAGTATTACAGTGCCGGACAGCAATGAGTTTTCCCTAGATATCACATCCACTTCCACTGAAGTGAACGGCGATACGGCATCTAGTTCCATCTCCCTGCCATTCATTTCGGTTGGGGTAGTATTGGCAGTGAATGATGCCAGCACTAGCGAAGAAGCACCAGTAAGTCTCCACATCAGTGCAAATCTTATGGATACAGACGGTTCTGAAAGTCTAACACTTACAGTTGATAACATCCCTGAAGGTGCGGTTCTAACAGATGGTAACAATACATTCGCAGCTACAAGTGGATCGCAAAGTACTGACATCAGTGGCTGGGATCTGGAAAGTCTTGCAATTACTCCAGCGACAAATGACAGTGATAATTTTACCCTAAATATTACAGCAATGAGTACAGAATCAGGAGATTCCAGCACTTCTATTACTTATGAGTCAATAAATGTAACTGTTACCGCAGTTGCGGATGCACCTGCATTAACAACCAGTTATAGCAACAACCATGATGGTTCATTTACATTGACTCTCGATGCAAGTCTGACAGATAGTTCGGAAACACTCAGTGATTTAACGATTTCTAATTTAGAAGATGGCGTAAGTTTAACAGACGGTAGTAATAGCTTTACTGCCAGTGGTGGAAATGAATCGGTGGATATCAGTTCATGGGATCTTAACTCTCTCGAGATCAGTCCAAATGGAAATGATACAAACTTTAGTTTTTCTGCAAGTTCTGTAGAATCGAATGGCGATACTGCAACTACAACTGTGGGAGTTGATTTAGATTTTGCAGATGCACCTACAATTACATCAGTGATTGGTGTGAGCGCTGGGATGAGTGACCCACTCATCGAAATAGAATCACTCGAGACACACCATGGTCATAATATAGTTGTAGATACAGAGATGGACTGGAGTGATATATCCGGAGACTATACGATAAGCTTAACTGTAGATTTGCATCGCCCAAAAGGAGGTACAGCAATATTCTCCAAAACAGATGCCGAAGGTGCTGAAAATGAATTAAGTCTACAATTTAATGGCCATCGTGGTCGCAACTTACTACTCAACCACAATGACACAAGTTGGGATACTGGAATCGACAAGCATGATCTGGTCCGTGGGGAGCATGATTTAGTTGTTCAATATGAAGACGGAACTGCGAGTATTTTTCTTGATGGTAATTTTATTAGCAGTGGGACACTACCCCAACCAATGTTTAGTGAAAATGGTCATACAAATATTGGCGGAAATTACGAAGGCAATTCACGCTATGGAATGCATGGCGAAATAAGTGATTTCCAAATTTATAATGAGTCCTACACGCCAGAGCAACTATCCGGTGCTGAAACATCAATAAATATCGGAATATACGATCTTAATATTGATGCCAGTCTAACGGATACCGATGGCTCCGAAACATTAGCATTGGAAATCGATAATGTACCGGATGGTGTGACCATCAGCGATGGGTCAAATTCATTTACAGGAAGTGAGGGGTCAAATACCGTTGACATTAGTTCCTGGGATAGCTCATCTATCACCGTAGAAAATGTGGATAGTGAGTCAGGTGCATTTGATTTAACTATCAATGCAACGAGTACTGAAACGGCCACAGGTGAAAGCAGCACTACACGTACAGACGTGACTGTCGGCGAGGCTGATGCCCCAAGTTTAACTGTGGGTATCAGTGCTAACGAGGGTGGAACGGATAATACGTTTATTGATGTGGGTTTCCTCGACATGGATAATGTTAACGACATCGTTGTCGATTCAAACTCTGACTGGAGTGACGTCTCTGATGCCGGAGAATACACCATCAGCCTCAACATTGACCTTAGCAATGGGAACCAACATAAAGAGGCAGGATTATTTTCAAAAACAAATGCTGATGGATCGGAAAATGAATTCTCCCTGGCGTTTGATGATAATGATGACCGTAATCTAGAACTCAACCACAATGGCAGTGTCTGGGGTATCGGGCTGAATCAGGATGACTTGAATGATGCCCCGCATGATATTGTCGTACAATACGATGGCGAATATGTTAATTTTTACCTCGATGGCGAATTATATAATACCACTCAGATGCCGCCTCCAGAATTCAGTTCCGACGGCTATACCAACATTGGCGGCGACTATAGTGGCGATAATAATTTCAGAGGTGAAATCAGCGATTTCGCAATTTTCGATGCAGCCTATACCCCTGAGCAGGTTGCCGATTTGGATACTGGTTCTGGCGACGGATCTTATGCCCTTGATATTGACGCTATTCTTACTGATACTGATGGGTCTGAATCATTAACCATTGATATCGATAATGTACCTGATGGCGTGACAGTCAGTGACGGGTCAAATTCTTTTACAGGCAGTGAGGGGTCAGATTCAGTGGACATCAGTTCCTGGGATACAGCATCGATTACCGTACAAAATGTTGAGAGCAACCCCAGTGTATTTGATTTGACCATAAATGCGACCAGTACAGAAATTGCAACTGGTGATAGCATTACTACGTCCAGCGAAATTAGCCTGGGAACGCCCGGTAGTGATACCTTGTATCTTTCTGATACGAATTTTGAAGGCATCGATCTTGGAGCCGCAAGCGATACTATTGCATTAGTTGGTGAGAGTCTTCACCTCGATTTGACATCAATTGATAACGGTGCGATAAATGGTGTTGAAACAATTGACCTGGGTAATGGTACAGGTAATCAATTAACTGTCGACCTCCAAGATATCATCGATTTATCGAGCGAATCTGATATTATCACCATTGATGGCGACTCCTCAGACCATGTTGTATTGGCTGATGGCGGAGACTGGACGAATAACGGTGTGAACGGGGATGGTTATGTCGACCTCAGTAACGGATCTGCAACCCTGCTTGTAGATCAAACTATCACCATAGATATGTAAGCCTATAACGAATAAAATCTCCCATTATTGAGCCTAAATAGCCCTATTCAGGGCTTTTTATAGAACGTTCAGCTTGGCATAAGACCTGCGCTTAAATTGAGCAAATATGGGATACATATGGACCAATTCCTGGGTACAATATCTGAAGGGGATCCGTTATTAAAATCGTTGATTCTTCTCGCCCGCAGAGAAAACAAGCAGTTCTCTGAGCGCTCGCTTGTTGCCGGGCTTCCGCTCGAAAACAATAAATTGACGCCTCAATTATTTTGCAAGGCCGCTGAACGTGCAGGTTTTAACGCTCAAATCGTCAAACGGCAAATCAAGCAAATCTCATCTCTTTTGATGCCCGTTGTTTTAGTCCAGGAGCATCAACAGGCTTGTATACTTCTGGAAGTTTCTAAAGAGGG
>JABSQK010000117.1 GCA_013215875.1 Lentisphaeria bacterium | reverse complement strand
TAAGATCGTTCTCATGGGGAATGTCGGCTTGCATTTGTTTGAGGTAATTAATTCCAGACTTGTAGCGCCCGGGTCCAATGCCTAGGGGAAAGTGATTGGGCGCTTCTGTCACAGCTGAGTATTCAATATAGAGGCGTTTCTTGTGCGTATTGTCATAGTTGGGATTCAGGCTACCCCATGACGATGGTGCAAATGGAATAAAGGAACAGACCAGAACGAGTACCAAGTATACTGGCAACTCTTTACGTGATTTCGTCAGCAAGAGTCCGGAGAGCAGAGCGATCATCATGAGAGAAAGAAGAAGCCCGCCATTACTAAAACTTAGCCCACTGAGAATGGCAAGGATACTTAAGAAGCCCATTCGTTTTGCAGTCGTAAATCCTGCAGTATTGAGAATGATAAAGGGCATTAGCAGTACAATGAATGCTTCCAGTTTACTATCACTAAGATAAAATGGTGCGCCCTTATTCAACTGGCAACAATGAAGAATGAGAAAAAAGAGCGCAATCGGCAGGGCAGTTTTTTGCAGTACTTCAAGCAGCAGCTTTCGATTGATCAGAAAGACAAGATATGCAAAGACAAATATTTCATAGATTTGAATAAGCTCTTTGATTCCCAAATTCCTGGATGTGGCGGGTAGCCCTAAAAGGCTTGCGGAAAGGACGATGATAAAGAGCGCATGTGGCCAACATATTCCGACGGGTTCGTCTTTTTTGAAATTCAGCAGGATGAGTGCAAGTCCGCAAATGAATAAGCAGAGGGTCGACAGTGGCAGCCCACCAGTTAATTGTTCGCCAGTTTTACTGTATTCAGCACCCAGGGAAACCTGGCAAAAGGATGCAATAATGACCAGAAGGCACAAGACCCAACTCGCTTGAGACCGTTTATCACTCATGGGTGACCTTGCCGATTTGGTAGCCGGTTCCACGTTGATTTTGCAAAGCGCCAAAATTAAGAAACTTCGCTTCGCTGCTATTTCCGATGGTAATGGAATCAAGCTGGTAGGGTGGGGCTATGCCCTTCTTTTTCAGCAGATTGAGCAGATTGACCTTAAATTCTTTTTCGACCTTTACCTTGCCTAGATAATACTTGGATTCCTTTCCAAGTGTCTTAAAAGGTATCTGAAACATCTCACCTGTTTCAAACTCAGGTGTGAGCAGGGCTTTTGTTCTGGTCAGTGCACTATCATTAATTTGTATGACATAGGATTTGCCAGAGATCCACAAAAAAAGGTTCACAGATGTCCTTTGTGAAAGACTGAGTGGAAATGAGACAATCGGTGTTCTCACAAGATTGATATCCTTAAATGTATGGCGCATTGCCATACTTCCACCACCGATCCTTTGAGAAACTTTTACTATGCCGGGGGTCTCCTGCTCGATTTTTACGCCATCGCGAATAAGCGGCACCCATTTGCTATCCACTTTTTCCTGATCGATCCACATCAGAAACGGGTCACGATCGATGCGTGTCGCCATGGAATTTATTTTTGAAACTGTGAAGCCATTGCGTGCAGTGAAGAAACCTACATGACCGCCTTTAAGAACATCTGTATCTGTATATGAAAATAGAACTCTATCATTCAGTCTTATAATGATTTTATTGCCATCGAGCGAGCAGCGAAAGTTCCACCATTTCCAGTGTATCGGGTGATGCCTGCTCCACTTGCCATGTTTTTCTGTTGATGTATTCGGCATTAACGACAAGCTATTTTCTGCAACAACTTTGCCTTTCCGTAAGAGATAATTCTTGCCATTTTCATCACCTGCATAGATCACCGCATAACCCGACATGGGGTTTACCCCATCGGTACAAAATGCAAAATTAAGATCGTGCTTATTGTACCAGCCGAAATTCTCATTAAATACTTTCCAGTTATGATCTGTATTTGGGTTGTATTTGAAGGTTTTATCACCTGCATCCCATGGCATAATTGGCCGCAGAGACATAAAGTATTCATGCGACTGGTCGCCCCAAAAGCGTTTTTTACTGGCCATCCAAGGTGTACCAGTTCCCCCGCAGGCCATAAAATTCCATCGATTGGCACAGGCCCAGCGTGCTGCCATGCGAAATTTTCCTTCAGTCCACACCCATTCCGATGGGGCTTCTTCAAAGAGCTCATTGAAGATGTTTGTGCTAGTAAAGCGGTGATGCTCTGGCTGCGGTTCATCACTGTCACAGCCCACAGAAAGATGGATAAACCCATTAATTGGCTTGCCCATAGGAATCCACTTGTCGAGAAAAATTGCCGGCCGATTGCCATTAATTTTCAGTCGGGAGATGCGCAGAACGCTGGTGATTTTTCCATCGATCCGAGGAAAACGTTTATCTTTAATAACCCATTTATCAGAAATGCGTTTTGCCTTTATTGAAAAAAGTTCTGTTTGGGAATCCTCATTTCTTGATGTTGCTCCTTTGAGAAAGCGGATCTGATATAGTCCATCCTTGAGCGCATCAGCTTTTTCATGATAAGGAATGGATTCATAATAAATGTCTCCCGGAATCGCATCCCATGAATTGATAAAAATGAAGCCGTCCTTTTCTGTTTTCAGAAATATGTCTTTCCCCTGACTCCACTTACGATATTGCCACTCATCTCTCCCGCTTAAAGTTTTGGTCTCGAAATTATTACTGGTAACATAAAGCGGGCTTAACTTTTCGACTGGTTCTGAATTGATTTGGTATGCCTTGATATCATCGCATTCAATGAGACCTGTACTTGCAGCGATATGAAAAGGGCCTGAGATGAAACGATCACTTTCGAATTCAAGTATGGGCGACTCATCTATATAAGCGGTTACTTTGTAGCCATCTTTGATTTCCAAACCGATCTTACACCAGGAGCTAATTGGTGGGCGTGAATTTTTCCATGTCTTGACTATACGCCACGTGCTCGGACCACTCTTTTCCATTAGGACAAAACGCGCTATGCGCTCATCCCAGGCAAATTTTATCTGTGGGCCATTCAGATGGCCTTGTATCAATGCAAATGAATATGGGAGATCGTGCACATTGCGTATTTTTGATGTTGGCGGGATACCAAAATAGAAACGCGCTTCGGCGCGATAATTGAGATTGTTCGATTTACCATAGCTTAGCAAACTGTCTCCGGACCCACGTATAGAGAATGGGTTTACTGCCCGTCCCTTTCCTGCAGATATTAGCGAGCTGCGTTCATCCGGCGCTCCAGCGCCTGCTGTTCTCAGGGCCCATTTCTGAGAATCACTTTTCCAGTTGCCGTCGGCAAAGAGATCTGTGCGCATGAAGCTATCAGCCATATTTATTTCTGGATAGTTATGGGTGATATTTTCGGGTGCAGTAAGAAGTGTGGTTAGATAGAAAAGTTTAAATCCAGATAGATCGATGTGGACCCTTTTTGCATCCACATAAAAATGCATTTCATCCCCTGTAAAAAAGAGATGAAGCGATTGCTTAATTGTTGCTATCCTAGCCCCATTGATTGAGATCTGTGCATCTTTATCAATGATGAAGACGCTATCTTTCTTATCATTTTTACCATAGATTTGATAGGTGCTAAAGGTAGACTTAAGCAGATGAATAGAGCAAGCCTTTTTCAGTTTTTTAAATGAGATGAGATGCAGCGATTGCCAGGCAAGTTTATCTTCGATTTTCTCAATCCTGCTAAGCTTGAGCTTGGGTGTTTTAGCCGCCTTAAAGAGACCAAAACCCAGGGCTGAAAACAGAATGAGAACGATGAGGAGTTTACGGGGCACATTATTCCTTTTTATAATACTAATATGGGACGATACTATAGTCTCGTTCTTAGATTGCATAAGTGAATATCTCTAAAAAAGAATTGAATACACTCATCATATTGCAGGATTATGAAAAATTGACTGAATAAAAAAACTTGCATTCCAATGAGTACAGGGCATCTGTAAATCTCATTGAGAACAATTAGGTCGCTCCTGATTAAGACAGTAGCGATCTTGCGAACGAAAAAGTCGATATTCGTGTGCTTGAGCGCAGTGATCAACATAGGACCAAGCTTGTGCATCCGTATAAATGGTACAGAGGATAATTATGAAAAAGGTACAATGGCTGGAGATGTTTCCAGATGAGCTTTTAGCAGCGATTCGTGAAGAAGGAATATGTTATTTACCATTTGGGTTGGCTGAGCCCCATGGCGCTTACAATGCATTGGGGCTTGATTTTATAAAGGCCAATGGCTTAATGGAAATGGCCGCGCATGAACATGGTGGGGTTGTTGCACCGCCGTTTGCCTGGCATATTCAGGAACGCCCGGACTTTCATGATGACGGAAACGGCAATGGTTGGTTATGTGATGTTGGCGTTTCACAAAATCTCTGCAGCTCAATCCCCAGCAAACTTTTTTATAATATCGTGATGCACCAGGTGCGGGCATTTGATGCCCGGGGTTT
>JABSQK010000116.1 GCA_013215875.1 Lentisphaeria bacterium | reverse complement strand
TGCTAATGATGGGGCCGATCCATGGGCCCCGCACGATCTTCGCCATGCCACTCGCGGCCTCTTTGAGAGTGGCGATGCGGACACAAGGACCGCGATGCAAAAATGGCAGGAAAATATTGATGCTGCAGAACGATTCATTATATCCTGCCAATATCAGAAGAGTCAGAAAGGTAATTGGAGTCATCCAATAGATGTAAGCGGCGCATTTCGACAAGGTTTTAATATTGCTTCTCGTGATAACTCTAAAGTACAAATTAATTATTGCCAACATGCCATAAGTGCATTGCTTGGCTGGTATAAAAGAAAGTAAGATAAAACGTGATAGAAAATAAATCTCTTTATCCCTTCACATCCAATTTTATTAAGATTGGTGATTTAAATTACCATTACCTTGATGAAGGTGAAGGTCCTGTATTAATCATGCTGCATGGCAATCCGACATGGTCATTTTATTACCGCAATTTAATAAAAGCCTATAGCGGGTCGTATCGCTGTATCGTACCCGACCATATTGGCTGCGGTTACTCAGACAAGCCACAGGATTACCAATACCGTCTTGAAAACCATGTAAATAATCTTGGCGCATTAGTCGAGCACCTTAAGCTCGACTCATATAGCTTAATCATGCATGACTGGGGAGGCCCCATTGGCCTGGGCCATGCTGGTTTGCATGCGGACCAAATAAAGAAGATGACCTTTTTCAACAGCACCTGTAATTTGTGTATGGATTATCCCATACGTATAAAGCTCTGTACAACGCCAATAATTGGGCCATTTATGATTCGCAGAATGAACTTTTTTGCGGGCGGTGCGACAAAAATGGCTGTTAAGAAAAAAATGTCTGCGGATGTGGCTCAGGGATTTAAGGCGCCTTATGATACCTATGAAAACCGCATAGCGAATCTTCAATTTGTTTTGGATATCCCCCTCTCTAAAAAGCACCCTACCTGGGACTATGGCCAGGGACTCGTTGAGCGTCTGAAAAATCTTGCAGATAAGCCCATCCAGATACTTTGGGGTAAAAAGGATTTTTGCTTTGATGATATCTTTCTCGATGGATTCAGGAGCCAATTCCCAAATGCTGATATACATGAGTTTCCAAATGCCGGACATTATGTACTCGAAGATGAGATAGACGCGATTATCCCAATTGTCAGGGAATTTCACGACGCCTGAAGCAGCAAGCCAAATTTTTGTATTTTTTGGGATTCTGTCCCTTGCGGTCATTCTTAAGCTCAGTATACTACATAACTAAAGATATAAAACTCAAAAAAGGAATCTATCATGAGTGTATTAGTAAACCAGGAAGCTCCGGCATTTTCAGCAACAGCTGTTGTAGATGGGCAATTCAAAGATATCAGTTTGTCTGATTATAAAGGACAATATGTTGTTCTGTATTTCTACCCCTTAGACTTCACATTTGTATGTCCAACAGAAATTGTTGCTTTCAATGATAAAGCAGATGAATTCAAAAAACGCAATGTGCAACTATTGGGTGTATCTGTAGACAGCCAGTTTTCGCATCTTGCGTGGATGAATACCCCGCAAAAAGATGGTGGTATTGGCCCATTGGATTATCCACTAGTCGCAGATCTTAAACGTGAAATTGCCACTGCATACGATGTATTGCTACCAGATGATGGTGTTGCACTACGTGGACTTTTCCTAATTGATAAAGAAGGTATTGTCCAGCACCAGGTTGTGAACAACCTGCCATTGGGTCGTAATGTAGATGAAGCTCTTCGCATGGTAGATGCCCTGCAATACTTTGAAGAACACGGTGAAGTTTGCCCGGCAAACTGGACACCAGGTGAAGCATCTATGAAACCAGATCCTGAAGGTTCAAAAGAATTTTTCGGTTCCTGGGGAAACTAAAGTTAATATTTAAGCCTATGCCTTTTGTAGTTTATACTGCAAAAGGCATTTGTTTATTCCGATTGGTGTAGCGTGGACAAACTTGTTTGTTATTGCTTCTCAGTACCTGAAAAAGTAATTATAGAAGCGATAAAAGAAAAAAAGCTGGCAACGATTCAAGAGGTCATGCAGGAAACACATGCTGGCTGCGGATGTAGAGGTTGTTGGTACGACCTGGATAATTTGTTGTATAAACATATAGAAAAAAAGGATGAGGGTTCGACAAATGAAGGATCATAAAGAACAGGCATGCAATATCATTATTCTTGGAGCATCGGGCGATCTATCTAAACGAAAACTTCTCCCTGCCCTCTTTGCATTATACTGCAATGGCATGCTGCCACACGATACGCGCGTTTATGGGTATGCTCGAAGTAAGATGGATGACCAACAGTTCCGTGAAAAGATTACCGCCAACCTAAATTGCCGATATACACCTGATAGCAATGATTGTGCAGAAAAGATGGAAACCTTTTTGAAGATGTGTTTTTATCAAGTGGGACAATACGATTCGATACAGGACTTTACCGCTTTAAACGAACGCATGGCAAAAGAAAAACGTGCGGATGCAAATCACCTCTTTTATATGTCTATACCACCGGATATTTTTATTGATACATCGTGCTCGATTGGTGGTGCGGGATTAATGGATGTACCCGACGGGTTCTGGTCTCGAGTGGTATTAGAAAAACCATTTGGTCGCGACAGTAAGTCATCGGCCATTTTAATGAAAACATTGAAATCCATTTTTGATGAAGAAAGTACCTATCGTATTGATCATTATCTGGGCAAAGAGGTTATTCAAAATCTCATGACCCTGCGTTTTGCCAATCTCATATTCGAGCCGGTGTGGAACCGCAATTATATAGATTGGGTATCCATAGCATTCTCAGAGGATATTGGCTGTGAAGGCCGAGCGGGTTATTTTGACAATTTCGGAATTATGCGTGATGTTCTGCAAAATCATATTTTGCAAATTGTCGCCCTAGTTGGAATGGAAGCACCTGTCAGCCTTGATGCCAAGCATATTGCTGATGAAAAAGTAAAACTTCTGGCATCGGCAGCAGCTATTACAGCTGCCGAAACCATTGTCGGGCAATATATCGCCAACACGGTGGATGGCGAGGAAAAGCCGGGTTATCTTGATGATGACGAAGTTCCGGAGGGCTCAATTACCGAAACCTATGCACATACTATCATGCATATTAATAATCCACGCTGGTCTGGTGTACCATTTTATCTCAGCGCTGGTAAAGCACTGGATACCCGCAAGACCGAAATTCAGATACAATTTAAAGATCTGCCCTACTCTATTTTCAATGGTACAGGAAAAGAAAATCCGCAAGCGAACAAGCTTGTTATCCGTGTGCAGCCCAATGAAGCGATCGAACTGCATGTGACCAATAAGGTACCTGGCATGGGCATGGAAATGGAAGATGTAAAACTGGACATGCTTTATCATGATTCGTTTGATGAAGAGTTGCCTGATGCTTATGAACGTCTTTTGCTCGACGTGATACGCGGCGATCGCAGTCTATTCCTTCAAGATGAAGAATTGAGAGTCGGTTGGGATATTGTTACACCCCTGCTTCACCAGCTTGAAAAGGAAGGCAAAAAACCTGTGCAGTATCCCTACGGCCAGGAACCCGAACATGGTTGTCCTGCATAATGCAATTTAAGGTTTTCAATTCGAATGATGCGATTGAAAATGCTGTATATGATTTATTAGTGAGTACCCTTACAAAAAAAGCTGACCAGGCCTTTGGACTGATGATCGCTGGTGGCTCTACCCCATTAAAGATTTACAAACGCATTGCTGAGTCTACAGAAAAAGCGTCCAGTTACGCTCATTTAATCTTTAGTGATGACCGCCATGTAAGCAGCGATTCCCCAGACAGTAATCTTGGAAATTGCAGCCCAATGATAGAGCAATTGGAAATTGCCAAGGATCAATTGATCGCTGTAAATGCAGATCTTTCTTTAAATGATGCTGCAGATGAATTTCATTCGGAAATAGAACGCTTTCTGGTAAGTGGTGACATTGACCTTGCAGTTATTGGTATGGGAGCGGATGGACACACCTGTTCAATATTTTCACTGGAAGCTGCAGAGATTACTGATACCCTGGCTTTTCCAGTCGAAGCACAAGGTGGTTTCAACCGAGTATCTGTGAGTCGGCCTGTTTTGGAAAAAGTAAAACGCATAATTTTCCTGGTCACTGGTGAGGGTAAAAAAGATGTGCTGACTCAATTTAAAGAAAACCCGCAGCAATTTCCGTCTGGCATGGCAGTTCGCAATTGCGAAAATGTCGAAATCTGGACCGATCAATTAATCAATTAAACTATTTACGGAGATGACATGAAAGAATTAGAAAGCTCTAACAAGGAAGAAATAGCAAGCTGGGCAACTGGGCAACGTGAACTTATTGAGCGGATGAATGGTTTACCCGAAGCTTTTCTGGAAAAGTATTGTGATGAAAATGGCGAATTTCACTGGGTAAAAGAATGGCCGGGAATGGATGGCTCTGATGATGGCTATGAGGGATTTTTAACCTGGCCTATGTTTTATTTAATCGGCGGTCACAAGAAGTTTGATAAGCTTGGTCGGCAACAGTGGGAAGCGGTAACGAATCAATTTACAAAGTATGGGCAAATCCATGATGAATACGATGCTTATTACGATTGGCTGCATCATGGTGAAAGCTCTACCTATCTTTATTACCTGGGCATGTCAGATCCCAACAATAAAAAAGATCGCGAACGTGCAATTCGTTTTGCAGACTTTTATGTCGACCCCAAATATGGTAACTGGGATGCAGAGCTCAAACAAATGAAATCGCCAATAAACGGCAGTAAGGGTGCACAATCCTCCATGAGTGCAGAAGACTGGTGCACGCACAGAGAGGTACTTAAAGATTACCTGGCACCGTTTGAAGACATTCCAGGCTATGAACTTGATGACCCTGAAATTAACCTGGACTGGGAAGATGATACTATTTTTGCAGCCATATTAAAAACCATGAATGAACGCATGGTTCCCGGCGACATTCCGATGAATCTGGTGGCAACAAGTCTTGTGAGTAATGCCTATCTGTATACGGGTGAAGAGAAGTATAAACAGTGGGTGCTGGATTATCTCGAAACCTGGACTAAAAAAACGGAAGAGAACGACGGCATACTTCCGGATAATATAGGCCCCACGGGTAAAATTGGTGAGCTCATGGATGGCAAGTGGTGGGGCGGATATTATGGATGGCATTGGCCGCATGGTGCACTCAATCAGATGGAATCGACCTTGATTGCTGGTTGCAATGCTATGATGCTGGACCAGGATGAATCGCACCTCGATCTTTATCGCTCTGTTGCAGATATGATGTGGAGTAATCGAAAGGAAGTGGATGGCGAACAACTTGTTCCCTATAAAAAAGGTGACAAGGGCTGGTTTACATATAGAAAGATGGACCCCTTCTATCACATACAGTGCTGGTATATGACCCAGGACGAATCTGATAAGGAAAAACTTCTTGAGCAAAACCCAGGCGTTCTTCAGACCTTAAATGGCGCAAATTTTGGAAAAGCCGGGAGCTATGCGGGAAACAACTGGCTGGCATTTATCACCGGAAATAATGAAGATTATGCCGAGCAGGTTATCGCACATACGCACCAGGGGATCGATCATCGCTTAGCTCTCTGTGACAAAGATGATATTGCAGATTGTGAAAGCTGGGATGTGCATCATTGGCAAAACCGTGATCCAATCCTGCCTACTCCACTTATTCAAATGGCCATGGGTACCTGTGGCGAAGTGTATCATGGTGGTCTGCTTTACGCGGCAGTGAGTTATTTTAATCCTGAGGAATCACGGGCCGGATTAACTAGTGATATGGCGGCATTTGTTACTAAATTCAATGCTACTGAAATCGACTTAACTCTGGTGAATACCAATGAATCTGAAACACATGAACAAATAATACAGGCAGGTTCATTTGGTGAACACCAGTTTTTATCGGTGGAATTGGATGGCCAGTCAAGTGACATAGATGATGCTCGTATGCTGGTTAAACTGGCAGCAGGATGCACTGCTCATTTAAAAATTACGTATAAACGTTACCAGAACAAACCTTCCTATTACAGCCTATGAAATGGTTTAAGAAAAGAGTTGAAGAGGAAGAAGAAGAATTCAAGCTTCCAAGCCATCCCTTGCTCATTGCTGTGGATTTTGACGGGACCTGTGTTGAAAAAGCTTATCCAGATATAGGTAAGACAAAAGCAGGTGCAGTAGAAACATTGAAAGCGCTGGTCTTGAGGGACCATAAGCTTATTTTGTGGACCTGTAGAGAAGATTGTGAGGAACGGAATTACCTTGCCGAAGCAGTCGCATGGTTTGAAGAAAATGGCATTGAAGTAGCAGGCATTAACCAAACACCTGAAGATATTGATTTTCGTAAAGGTGGTGGACGGAAAGCCTACGCAGATGTTTATATTGACGACTCAATTATTGGCGGCTTTCCGGGTTGGGCACGGATACATTATCAGTTCACAGGGCAACCTTTAATTATTTGATACAAGCTTGTATCAAATCTGAATTAGATACTTTGAATAAATTCTGGTGTCAGTTCTTTGGGTGAAAATTGGCGGTGTATTAAATTATCGAGTTCCTTTCCAAAAACCCCGAGGAAAGAAAATGCTTTTATTCTCATTTTTTTCCGTTGATTTGGATGCAGCAATAAGAAATATCTGGTGAATGCAGCTTGCATGCCTTCTTTATTTTTTAATTCCTTGCGAACCTGGGCGAGCTGTAACCATAAATCACTATAGTTGGGATTATATAATGCTGCCTGTTTAAAACACTTCTCAACAAATAGCAGGTTTTTTGGATCGTTCTTTTGCAGAACTCTGTACCCCATAAAATACCAGTTATGCCAGGAAGTGGGTTGCCGTGATATGTTATTTGCCAAGCCCTGCAAGCTCTTCTTTTGAGCAAAATTGAATCGTTCATCTGTGTGAATACGTTCTTTGAATTTCACGAATACAACTGCAATAAAAATGAGAGATACAATTGGCAGAAGCATCGGTATAAAACGAAATTTGAATTCATTTTCAGTTTGAATATCTTCCTCATAGGTCTCGCCCTTACACATCAGGAATCCCATTAACACTGCGATATTCAAAGCGAATGCGGGAATATGAAAACCATAATCGTAAATCGAATGCGCCAGCAGACAGAGCAGTGATGCGCTTGCGGCAATTTTGAGACGTGTGGATAGTTTGTGATTCCTATTATTGTCTAATCCCCTCTTTATATAAAATTGTGCCATTACGCATAAGAGCACAAAGCATATCATTCCTTGTTCGAGAAACATTTGAAAATAGGTATTTTCACTATGATGAGGAATCACCCGAGAATGTTTTATATCCGCAAGATATGATGCTGATATAAAACGGTATCCCCCGGGCCCCGTACCCAAGGGTAAATCTTGAGCAATATCGGGAACAACCTTATAAAATTTCTCTCTACCAGACCAATCCATGCCTTTAGAGTCAAGTTCTTTTTCCAATGCCATGGGTGTTAAACCTGCGAAAAGGATAACACATAAAATAATTAGTACTGATTTTGTGGAACTTTTCTTTTTTGATTTTGTTTTGAACAAATATAGCGTCAGAACAATGGCCACAATAGCCAGAACATATGCCCCTCTAGATGAACTAAGAAAAACACCCGATAGAACACTAATAAAGCCAAGTCCAGCTATACTAAGCTTTGGCCAATTTTTATCTGAGATGGCATTCATTATTACAACAACAAGTAATGGAAGAGTAGATACC
>JABSQK010000115.1 GCA_013215875.1 Lentisphaeria bacterium | reverse complement strand
GCGAGGATTTTTCATTGGCAGTTGCCGCTGGTGCAGCCTATTATGGACGTGTGCGCCGGGGACAAGGAGTAAAAGTAAAGGGCGGTATCGCCCATGCCTACTACCTCGAAACCGTAGATGCAAAAGGCGAAACAGCCTATATCTGTGTCATGCCGCGCGATACGGATGAAAGTATCGACCAGGTCATCGATACGCAATTTAAACTCAAGACAAATCAGCAAGTCGTTTTCCGCTTGTTCTCCAGTGCCACCCGGCTCAATGATAAATTAGGCGAACTCATTTCAGATGATGAAGAGCTCAATAGTGTCGCACCGATGATCTCTGCCCTAAAATATGGTAAAACGGATATTCGCGAGATTGATGCGGGTATCAGCAGCCGGCTCACCGAAGTGGGATCCCTACAGATCTTTCTCAATAGTAAAGAGTCCGAGCATCAATGGCCATTGGCTTTTGACCTGCGACCCATTCAGGATAGTAATCAAGAGCTGGGTGTAATTGTCGACGAGGAAAAACAGATCAGCGCCCTGAACTATATCGAATATGTTTTCAAGGGAGACCATGAGCGCACTTTAAAAACGATTAATGCAGCGCTCGAAACGATCATTGGTCTAAAACGTGAAAAATGGTCCATCTCACTCTTGCGCCGTATCGTCGACAAATTATTAGAGATCGAGGATTTGCGCATGAAGTCGGAGGATCATGAATCACGTTGGTTAAACCTTCTTGGCTATTGCCTGCGGCCCGGCTTTGGAGATCCTGGCGATGAATTGCGTATGCGTCATGTTTGGAAGCTATGGTTTAATGGCACCGTATTCGACAAAAAGCAATGCATTTGTGAATGGTGGGTTTTTATTCGCCGTGTTTCTCCCGGGCTTACCGAAGGCCAGCAAGGGACTATAGCGAATGCGCTGATGAAAATTATAATGCCAAAAAATATCTACCGTACAGATATAAAAGAAGGCTCACAAGCACAGATGGAAATGTGGCATTGCCTCGGATCCCTCGAACTGATTTCCAAAAGACAAAAAACCAAAATTCTCAATTTGCTCATGGAACGGGGAAATAAAATCGAAGCGTGGGAATTGTGGGTCGTTGCCCGACTCGCCACTCGGCGCCTCTTCCGCGGCCCGGCAAACCTCGTGGTAAAAGTTGATGATGCCTGGAGCTGTGTCGAAAAACTTCGCAAGCTCAAATTTAAAGATGAGCGAAAACAGTCCATGCTCAATTTTGCCATCAGTCGTATCGCGGCAAAATCCGGCGACCGGGCACTCGATATCGATGACAAACAACTCGCCACAGTTAAAAAATTTCTTGAGGGAAATAATGCCGCAGTGTCGTGGATAAGAGAGCTCGATTCTACTGGAGAGCGCGATGCCAAAAGCCTCGCAAAAATGCTCGCCGATACATTGCCCGTTGGCTTGAGCCTTGGCTAATTACACTTGGGCCATTATCAACTACAGCGGTTTTATTGTATTAAATACTTGATTTATTCCCAAAACTAAATTATCCTAAATTTAATAATTAGAATTAACTACAGGAAACATGATGAATAAGATTCCCTACTTTTTATTTATATTTTGTATCTCATTTTCTCTTTCTGCGAAAGAACCGCAATTAAAGGACAGCAAAGACTTGATGGAAAAACTGCTTTCATTTAGAAAACCTGCCAAGCGTGCGGCCTTTATTGAAAAGAAACTTAAGTCCTGGGGCTACACCCTGAAATATGAAAAATTTCTCATCGATGGACTTATGCAAGGAAAAAACATAATTGCTACAAAGGTCGGAACCGTATCGGAAAATTCTATTATTGAACTGGCTGCACACCATGATGTAAGAATAGGTTCTGGTGGAGCGGATGATAACACGAGTGGTGTGGTGGCTGTACTTTTAGCGGCCAGGCATTTTGCAAAATTAAACCCGGCAAAAACAATTCGCTTTTGTTTTTTTGACCACGAAGAATTTGGCATGAAGGGCAGCCAGTATCATGTAAAAAAGATTTTACAAAATGAGGATGAAAAACTTATTGCGGCAATAGTTTTAGAGATGATAGGCTACCGGGACAAGAAGAAAAACAGTCAGAAAACGCCCTTTCGTAAAATAGGGCTTCTAGATCCGCCCACTACTGCCGACTTCATTGCGCTGGTTTCAAATAAAAATACCAGCAAATTTGCCAAACAATTTGAAGCCATTTCAAAAGCAAAAAATCCAACCCTCAAAGTCTTTCCCGTTGTCGGATTAGAAGATATCCTCCTGGATACATTCCGCAGTGATCATGCAGCATACTGGATACATGAATTACCCGCTGTGATGCTAACCGACACAGCGAATTATAGAAACCCCAACTATCACAAAAAAACCGATACGATAAAAACGATCGATTTCGAATTTATGAACAGCGTTATAAAAACCGTCATAATTTCTCTGGAAGAATTCTCCAAGAAATAGCTTGCCTGGATTAGATTCAGTAAGCACGAAAAATCTATTTCTCCATACGCTATTCAGAGCAGTCGAAGACAGCATGGAATGCTGAGCCGAAGGCGTTCAACGCCGGGTTCTCCGAACGCGGTCACACAATCCACATTTAGTAGCCGCTACACGCCGTGGTGCGGAATGCCCTAGAGGTAGTTTGAACATCATATCTGTAATGACCGCGCTCGGAGAGCCCGGCCTACTTTAAGAGGAACCTGCCTGCGGCAGTTATAAATTATTTTCTGCACCAAGGCGTGTCGCAGCTAATTCAAAATGTCCCCGCGGGGCTATTTTGAATTACGATGATAGTAGGCCTCTTTCTCCGAAAGTGGCTGACACCTGCATATTTGTAATCACTTTGTTCATTCCTTGGACCGCGCCTGGCTGGCTGGGGTGAGCATAGCTGTGAAAGTGGAGAGTGTATGCCGAACTGGGGCTTAAAGATACTTACATGCTTGTTCGCTTGCAGCTTACCAAGCACTTGGGGCTCAGCGTTCCCAGGAGTTTTTTACAAAGCCCCCGAGCCGAGCCTGTGTGAAAAACACATTTTCGCTTTATTTAGTCATATTACTCCATTTCTACACTTTTGCTCCTTGTCTATTTTCACTTTACAAAAAACGGCTGTGCTTTTGTATATAATTTGAATACCGTAAAATCCCTTAAAAG
>JABSQK010000114.1 GCA_013215875.1 Lentisphaeria bacterium | reverse complement strand
TTGTCATTTCTGAAGAAACTCTTGGTTCAATCAAAGTAAAACGATTCTTGGTTGAAAATGGTAGCATTATCTTTCCCTTTATTACTCAATAATAGTGTATGTTTACTATATTATAGGAAAACCCCTCTTAGTTATCAATGGCTTATTGCAAAAAAAAACGGGAAAGTTGAGCCTAAAAAAAATCGGTGAGTACAGTAAAACGATTATTTTGGCGCACCTTCCCACCACCATCTCATTCCAGTGGTGGCCCAAGCGGCAGACCAATTAGTATTAAAATCAAGAGAGTCTCTATACTCATTGACATTGGGTGTGACATGGCCATCCGCATATAAAACATTTTGATAATCTGGTGCAACTCCTGCTGGCATTGCAACCCAGCCATAACCAAAGGGATTTGTTGTATCATGGCTGCCAGCGTAAGCGCCACCAGGCCCATACCAGCCAATTACATCAGCACCGAGAACCCGGTTAGATAATCTATTATCTGTTGCTTTATTGGCAGGGGGGTTTTCGCTATAATTTGTATGGGCACCATCTGTATCATCATTATTAAAATATGCTGTATAACCAGCCATGTACATGTATTGTTGCTCATAAAATGCATTTATTCCGGAACCAAATACCGTCTCAACACCACCATAGGCGGTGCCTGTCAGGCCATTCCAGGGAATCCCGGGTTGCGTACATTCCGTCGATTTAGCTACGAGTCCATATTCTTGCCAGGTTTCCCATGATGTTCCACCTACATCCCAAGTTCGAAAGTCATAATCGGCAGCCATAGCAGCGATAGTTATATTACCTGAGGGTTGGATATAAGCCCGTGGAAAAAAATCATCAAAATCATTAACATGCGAGTGGGCAGCAATTCCCCACTGCTTCAGATTACCTGCACAAACGATGCGAAGGCTGGTTTGTTTGGCCCGACCCAATACAGGGAGCAGCAGTGATGCAAGAATGGCAATAATGGCAATGACGACAAGCAGCTCAATTAATGTGAATCGATACATTGACTTCTTGTATAAAATACCTGGCATATGTCTTTCCTTGTGATTCAATGTTCATTAGTAGATACCTACTAATGATTATAGGAAAAAGATGCTTCGTTATCAATAGATTAGAGAGGTAAAAAAAAATAATTTTTTTTTGAAAAAGATGTTATTTGATAAAGAGTCGCAAGTTAAGTTATCTTGGAGATCCTTCCCAGTAGAAAAACAAGCCACCTGAAAAAGATTGTACTCCCATAACAGATGGACTGTTAACTGCAATCCTATCTCGATAGTATGTGTAATCTTTGAATTCACAATGGCCATCGCCATATAGGATTCCTTGCGCATCGGGCTTATAACCATACCCACTATATGCGCCCCCATTATTTGTATAATTTGAACTGTAAGATGAATTTGATTCAACGTGGTTTGTGAGGAAGCGATCGCTGTAGTCATAGGACGGACCGCCGCCATACATAATAAGATCAGCCATTAATACCCTTTCACTTAACGCCTTGTCTCTCGCATTATTTGCTGCGGGGTTTACAGTCCAACCTATACGTGTAGCTCCACGATCAGCATATATTCCAGGTATCCCTTCACTTGCTTTTACCTTAGCTCCGTAGCCACCAATATAGCTATAGTCCAAGTGATAAGTTCCATTGCTTAAATAAGCAGTACCCCAACTATTTGATATCCGACTGGGGCACTTTTGCATATCCAGGATCATACCATACTCTTCCCATGTACTCCAACGTGTTCCTGAAGAGCGCCAGGATTCATGTCCGGTCCCATTCATTTCCACTTCTTGGTAGGGAATTAAAGCAGGATGAACATTTGTGATGCTATCGGAAACACCGTGTGTACTGCCACGTGCGAAATCACCGTTATTATCACTTGCAAATAAAATTGAGGCGGTCCCCCATTGTCTTAAATTTGATAAGCACAATACTCGTCGTGCTTTTTCCTTAACTCTCCCAAGCACAGGAAGTAGCAAGGCAGCAAGAATTAGAATAATTGTAATAACAATAAGAAGTTCTATTAGAGTGAAACGCAACTTTGAATTTTTATGGAAAATAAATTGTTTCATTGTTTTTCCTTGTCTTTATACACCATCAAGTATAATGGATCTTACTACTGAATTAATTCTTTTCAAGAATTTAAATCATATAAAAAATGATTTTTTATATGGTTTTTACTTCATAAAACTTTAATAAATACCTTTGCATCATTTATCGAGGTCCGATGAGCCTAATTTTTCGAATACAATTTATCTTGTATTTATTTAGTAATCCATTAGACTTTCTCTATGACTTTAGAAAAGGTATTTAAATCGTTAGGTGTAGATGCTAACACATTAACTGCTGAAGAGAAGAAGAGCCTTGATGAATTGGGCTATGTCATTTTGCATGATTTGTTACCTGCAGAAGATATTGGTAAAATTGCCTCATTGATTGATAAATGTAAGGCATTGAAAGATGGCTATGGCAATTTGTTAAACCACGATCCCGTTTTTGAACAATGTGTGACAAACCCCAGACTTCTGGCATGTGCCATTCACGTCCTTGGTTTAGAAATTAAATATGGCGTTTTGAACTGCAATAAAGTGATGCCTGGAAAAGACCGTCAAGCATTACACATCGATTCCAAGAAGGGCACAAGTCCGGGTAACTGGACAGTGATTAACTCCGTGTGGTTTATTGATGAATTTACCAAGGAAAATGGTGCAACACGCCTGGTACCAAAAACACACTTGATTGGCAAGCATGCGAATAATATTCTGGAAGATGCAAAGGCCGATCATCCGGATCAGATACAGGCTGTGGGGCCAGCAGGATCCGCAGTGGTTTTTAATGCCTATACCTGGCACAGTGCAATGTCGAATACAACGAATGCACCTCGCGTGCATTGCATTCGCTTATTGACAGGCGGGATTGGGAACAGTTCCTGGATCAACGGGAAACCTTAAGCGATGAAAGTAAGGCACGCCTTTCACCGGAAGCACAAGTACTCTTGGATATTGTCTGATATGAATTGTAGAATTAACCTTGTAACTGTTAGTAAAACCCTAAACTTCTTTTCATGACTTTAGACGATGTAATACAATTTCTCGGTGTTGATGAAAATACTTTAACTGCCGAAGAGAAAAATGGCCTGGATGAGGATGGCTTTACCATTCTCAGAAATATTATATCTCCTGAAACTGCCAGGGAAATGGGAGAGATCTCGGATCGCTTTTTAGAGAAGCATAAACGTCTTAAGAAAGACGGTAATATGAGTATGTTCAACATGGTGGAATTTGATCCTATATTTGAACAATGTGTTTTAAACCCCCGACTCCTTGCTGCGGCCATTCATGTTCTTGGGCCGGAGATAATATATTCAGCATTGAATTTCAAAGTAATTGTACCCGGCGGAAAAAAGCAGGCCTTGCACATTGATTGGGAAAAGAATATTACCCCGGGTGATTGGAAGGTCGTCAACTCAGTGTGGTTTCTAGATGAATTTACCAAAGAAAATGGTGGTACTCGTTTGGTTCCTGGTTCACATAAAACAGGTCGGCATGCCGGCGGTTTATTGGACGATACGATGGCGGATCACCCGGATCAAGTACAGGCTGTGGGGCCAGCCGGATCTGTTGTCGTTTACAATGGGCATACCTGGCACAGCAGCATGCCAAACATAACAGATAAACCAAGACGGGCACTGCACTCCATATATTACATAGCAGGGGAAAAGCAATTTTCGGATCAAAAAGAATTGCTCAGCGACGAAACAAAGGCGCGTTTGACACCACAAGCAAAAGTATTGCTGGACGTATAATCATTTTATATTTTCTCATTCGCTGTTCAGTAGGAACCTGTCGCCGACAGCGTGGTAATTTACTTCGCTCCTCCAGGGCTATTTTGTCTTATTATGCTAACCCCAGCCTTCAAGCAAAACTAGCTTAATGATATTTCTTACTTTAGAGAGCGTCCTCGTTCAGTTCCTTAAAGAAGACGAATACTGAACGAATTTTTTGAGGATTATCCACATTAGCTCTGGCCTTAATTGCAGCGAAGCTGCAATTGACTACCAGGTAATGTCAATTTCTTCGCCTGCTTTAAGGGAGAACTCTTTTCTCTGATGGCCATAGACTAGTGGGATATCGCAATCGTGCGAAGCATGCAGGGTTGCAGACTTTAATACGCCATCTTCCCATTCTATATCGATCGTGAGTCCGCCGCGCAGAACAAGACCTCTAACAGATCCACTGTTCCAAGCATCCGGCAATGCTGGTAGAAGGTCGATC
>JABSQK010000113.1 GCA_013215875.1 Lentisphaeria bacterium | reverse complement strand
CTTTTAAGGGATTTTACGGTATTCAAATTATATACAAAAGCACAGCCGTTTTTTGTAAAGTGAAAATAGACAAGGAGCAAAAGTGTAGAAATGGAGTTATATGACTAAATAAAGCGAAAATGTGTTTTTCACACAGGCTCGGCCCGGGTGCAGCGATTACAATTCAAATAATTTTTTACCCTGGTAGACTACCGGGGTAAATAAAGGACCAAAATCGCACTTTACGCGCAATTTGTATTTCCCTTTGAGTGCTGTTTTAAGTCTCAGGTAGTTAGCTGGAATGCTGTATTCATCTTGTGATAATAAAAGGTCCTGGTGCTCAGCGATCCGGGCCCCATCCACCACATCTATTGAAAGAAATGATTTTCTCTTCAAAGGATGAATTTCGATTTTTGGCCCCATCTTCATTAACATGCGAACAGATTTAGATTTACCTTTCTTATTGTTCGACATGCGGAACTCTTTCTTTCCAAAGAGTGGAATAACCCTGAAGGTATCTGACTCCCCGGCAGTTCTAGATGCTTTAATGGTCTTCATAATAATCCTACATGTGCTGTCTTCATTTTTATATATGGCTTTGATCCAAACACGCGTCCGATTTGAACCCTCGCTAAATGCTTGAACGATCATTCTATACTCAACTTTTACTGTGCCAAAGGCAGTCTCTATCTTAAATTTTGGAAAACGAATATGTTCGTCTGATGTTCGTCTTTCGTCCATTCGACCTTTTAATTGAAGACCTTTCTGATATTTTTTAATTTCCGGGGAATAGAGAAATAAGACATTATAAGGTTTTTCTGATTCTGCCCTGTCATACGCTAAATATAATACGTCCGTTGCCTTAGGGCCGAATTGTAAAGCCATATAACTCGCCAATCGTTCATTACGGAACTTAACTTTTGGAAATTCGGACGTTTTAAGCGGGGGCACTTTCTCCATCACCAGGAGCTCATCAATTGTACGATCTTTTTTCTTGGCCTTACTCTGAGCATAGAGGCTGTGAGGGCCAAAAATTATACTTAAAATAAGAAATAACCTACATACGTTCATGAAAATCCCCTTTCATCATATCCAAATAACAGATTCAGTGAGCATTATATCAAGCTTGGCTACACTGTCAATAGAGAAAGAATTGATCTTTGCGAGTTAGCATTTCATTACTTGCTTTGAATTTAATGATGATGAGATACAGTCACAAATCAATCTAAACCATAAAGGACCCCAATTTGTATGGCTGATCTATTCATTTTTTTAATCGTATTTGCAGCATGTTTTATTCTATGGTGTCAGCAAACGACGAAGATTGAGCGTAAGATAAAATCCGGCTTCCCACTGGGATGGGAAAAGATAATCAAAGAAGATATTGCAATTTATCATACGCTTGCTCCGGAAATGCAGGCGCGATTCAAGGCACGTATTCATCGCTTTATACTCACTAAACGAATTTTCGGTTACCAGGTAGAGATCGATGACCGCCTGCGAATTATGGTGGCCGCATCAGCAGTGATGATGACCCTGACTTTTGAACACTGGAATTTTTCCTATCTCAATTCAATCATGATTGTCGATGGGCCGTTAAATGATGATACAGAAAATGGCCAAATTTTGGGGCAGCTAAAGATGATTGGCAATCAGAGCCAAATGATTCTATCCAAACAAAGCCTCATTGTCGGTTTTGAAAATTTGAATGACCGGAAAAATGTCGCTGTGCATGAATTTGCCCACGCAGTTGATCATGCAGATGGTGTGGTAGATGGCATTCCAAAGTCAATCATGCCGCCTGAACTCGTTGATGATTGGCTTGAGCTCATAGGCAGCGAAATAAAAAAGATTAGCCATAAGCGTTCCGATATTAACAGTTATGGCGCTACCAATGACGCCGAATTTTTTGCAGTGGCTAGTGAATATTTTTTTGAAAAGCCCGATCTGATGAAACGCAAACATCCTGAGCTCTATGAGATTCTTGTCAAAACGTATCAGCAGGACATCAGTGAATCATTTAAGGTGGATTTCAAAGCGCTAATGGGCAAGCTTAAAGAACGGGTAGGGCGCAACAGTCCCTGTCCTTGCGCGAGTGGAAAAAAGTTTAAGAAATGCTGTTTAAGAAAATAGGTTTTCAGTGAAGTTTTTGAGTATCTAAATTATTTACCTTTTAGGATTTCAATAATTGCTGACCTTACTTCAATGTCTTTGCTATTTTTATGCTTCTCAAGAACCTGCTTTGCTTCCCAGCTTACCTTTACCAATGCCTCTTTGGCAGCCTTGCGCTTTTTAAAGGATTCATGCCCAAGATCTTTAATCAGGGCTTCGATTCGAGCACTTTCTTTTTTACTCAATTTTGGAGGGGCTCCGACCCCCTTTATCTTTTGTGCCTTTGCTTGTTTCTGAAATTCTTTTTCATCTATATTTCCCACATGTGCATCAACAAATCCGCAGAGCCGTTTTCCATTTTTTACAACAGGGCTATAAATAAGAATAGTTTGTGCAGAATCTTCTACATTTTTCATTATAATACCCGCTACATAAATATATTTTATTTTCTTCTTATCGGCTGTTTCAAAATGATATATATTTTCATCATTGATATAGTCTTTTAATTCTTGAAGCTTGCCTGGATATAAACCATTATGATCATCCGCATACAAAGTACAAGCGATTATCAACTGTTTGATATTATTTATATTTACAATATTTGCATTTCGATTATTTTGCCGCCCAGGCTGATCAATATGACTTAATAACCACTTATTTTGCTTTTTATCCTTTATTAGCCACATCTTAATATTCTCTCGCCTCGTCTGCAATACGACGAACGCCAGTTCGCCTTTTTTCCCTACTTCTCCTGCGACAATTTTCTCCCGTGTAATGCGTGCAAGGCGATCTCGATCTGAATGTTTTTTTACTAATTCCATCCACATGCTGTCAGGAGAGCATAATGCCAACGCGGCCTTGGCATCGTTGGCAGCAGCAGCTTTGATAAACGCATCCCATGTTGCTTTTGGCCCCACAGCCGGTTCAAGCTTCTTTATATCACCGCCCCAATCGGTATAGAGCTTCAGGCTCTTTTTTAGTAATTTAGCATTCTGACTTATCTTGAGAACCTTCATCATATCTGCCAAACTTTTAGGCTTATTTTTTTTGTCTTTATCTTTTTTGTGATGGTACGATTGCCCGCGATAAAAATAAGCAAGATCCCTGTAGCGATTGTCCGGTGATTTATTTTCGATAATTTTGCTGAACGTTATAATTGCCTTATCGAACTTCTTTTTATTGAAGGCCTCTAAGCCTTCTTCCATCTGAGTACTCAGCAGTAATAATAGAGTTAAAAGTGTATCCATAAATTAATTCCCCTTCAGTATTTCCACGATGATTGATCGTATTTCTATATCTTTGGAATTTTTGTGTTTCTCAAGAATCTTTCTTGCTTTCCAGCCTATCTTTTGCAATGCTTCTTTTGCAGCTTTACGCTTCTTAAAGGATTCATTCCCAAGGTCTTTAATCAGCGCTTCAATCTGAGCGATCTCAGCCTTACTCAATTTTACAATTTCACCACCAATGACTTTAATGTTTTGGCTTTTTGCTCTTTTTATAAATTCTTTTTCATCCAGGAGTTCCACATGCCCGTCAATAAAACCGCAGAGCCGCTTTCCATTTTCTACTACCGGGCTAAAAACAATTATATTTGTTGTTGCCATCGAATTATCATCTCTATAACCAGGAATATACATATAATTAACGGACTTTTTGTTTGCAATGTGATATTGAAATAACGTTTCTTTCGAAATGATCTCCTGCTCTTTAAGCTCCTTAAGTTTGCCTGGAAAGTGGCCATTCTTGTCGCCCGAGTACATTAAGCAGCCTAGGAGCAATTGTTTAAGGTTGCCCATATTATTTTTGCGTATGGTTCTTCGGGCTTCAGCAGCTTCATCCAAATGGCTTAATAACCATTTATTTTCCTTTTTATCTCTTATCAGCCACATTTTTATCTTTTCACTGTCAAACTTTAACATTACAAATGCCAGTTCACCCTTTTTTCCTTCGCTCAAAAGAACAATGTTCTCCCGGGAAATACGCGACAGACGACTTCGGCGAGTCATTTTATTTACCTCAGCCATCCACTTGCTGTCTGGAGCGACAAAAGCCAAAGCAGTTTTGGCATCATTTGCTACAGCCGCCTTGTAGAATGCAGCCCATGTCGCCTTTGGCCCCAGAGCAGGCTCCAGTTTCTTTATGTCACCACCCCATTCCTTAAAGAGCTTTTGGCACGATTTCTTTAGCACCATATTTTGGGTCATGTTGAAAACACTGAGCAAATCACCCAGGCTCTTGGCTTTTTCTTGTTTGTGATGGTACGATTGCCCGCGATAATAATAAGCAAGATCCTTATAACGGTTTTCCAGGGATTTAGTGTCGATAACCTTAGTGAAAGATAGTATTGCCTTATCGTAGTTTTTCTTATTGAAAGACTCTATGCCTTCCTTCATCTGAGTACTAAGCATTAAAAGTAATGTTAATAGTGCATCCATGTTTGATCCCTTATATTGGTCGGCTTAAACTAACATAATCTATGAATATTTCCAGACGTGTAAAGTCACCATTTATGTCATTTTAGGGTTCTTGGGTTGCATCTAAAGCGTGAATATTAGAGCGCAACTTTTGAAGAGTTTTTAACAATCCCCCATTCTCTTTATCACTAATGAAGTCTCGAACCTTTCGCAAGTAGTCGTATTCTTGACATATTTAGTCAGTGAATTTATGTCCGAAGGTATTAAAAACTTAAGCTACTCTTGCAAAATACCTCCTGTAATGTAGTATGTGTAAATTCAGGAGAAACAGTTGTTGGGCAAACTCATAATATTTTTAATCCTTGTATTCATTACAGTAATGTCTGTCATTCTTAATGACAATAAGATGGGGCGTACTATAAAAAAAATGCATGAGATGAACCCGCGTGCTGAGGGGTTTTCCACTCGGGAAATAATTGATTACATAGGTGGGGATGAAGCGACAGTTCGTGATGGTTTAAGCAATTGCAAAAAAGTTGAGCAGGTTGAAGATTCCAATGGGAAAATCCTTTGGCACTATATAAGCTAAATAACTATACAAGGAATCATCGTTTCACTATAATCATTGCTCCTGCTTTCAACCATCAACTGTCCTATAAACTTGAATCCAAACCCCGAATATTTGTGCGCAACTTTTGAAGGGTTTTCAATAAACTGGCAATCTCAGAATCACTGATACCGTCTCGAAGTTTCCATAAGTAGTCGTAGTAATTTTGATAAATTTTGTAAAAATGCTTTGCACCTTTATCCGTTAAACCAACATCCTTGGCACGCTTATCACTGCTTGATGGCTTAAGATCCACCCAGCCATTACTTTGAAGTCGTTCAAGCAAGGTACCGGCGCTTGCCTTATTTATTAATAATTTATCCGCAAAGACCTTTTGAGAAAGAGCTACGTCGTTATTTTGGTGATGGTCAAAGATACACATCAATGCATTAAATTGTGTAGAACTTATATCATAACGCTCGAGGTAACGATTACTCAAGTTTAGAAAACATTCGCGACTATGGACGATACTCATTATTAAATGTTCCAGATCCGTATGAAAATCACGGTCCAGATTTATTTCGTCTTTTAAATTATCAATTTTTTTCATATGCCTTAACTAAATCCCTTTTTTATTTAAACGACTACTTGCATATATATAGTATGTATATATACTAAAGATGCAAGAAGTATGTATGCATACTAAATTAAATTTAAACCAAAGGAGGTCTATAATGAAGACAGTGGAAGTAAATTTAGACTTGGCTCCTGAAAAGCGCTGGGATGAATTACGTGAGTATCGCGAGGCAACTCGCGAATTGATAAACTATTATCTGGATGATTTTCGTAAACTTTCGATTTTATATAAAGTGCCACTTGCTGTCTATAGCCGCCGGCACATAAAAGAAGAGTACCGCCTTGAATTAAAGGGAATGAGTAAGGTAATGGATATCCCATACAGTGATCTATTATTAATTAACCTGTATTATGATTTATTGAAGTTGTTATTGAGTCCGGGACAATTAATAATGGGTTGTTCATCATTTGCCATAGACCAGGACATACCTGTACATGCCCGAAATATGGATTGGGACTCAGATGGGAGCATGGCAGAGCATACAATAAAGCAGCGTTTTATGAAAGATGGCGACTGCTTGTTTGAATCGATTTCCTGGCCGGGATATAATGCATCTGTATCGGGTATGGCAACGGGCCGCTTTTCATTAACGATGAATGCTGTTAGCAGTCGAAAGATTTTGGCTCTTAAAACACCCGTTACATATATGATTCGCGATGTGTTGCAAACGGCGAACTCATGGGAAGATGCAAAATCGAAACTTGAAAATACGCCCCTTTTTTCTGACTGTTTATTTATGCTGGTGGGTACCAAAGCCGGAGAACTATGCGTGATTGAACGTACGCCAAAATCATTTCAGACACGCTATGCCGAAGACCAGATAATCATGGTTACAAATAACTATCGAACATCCCTCGATGAGAAACAAGCAGTTAGCTGTGGTATTCTTTCAGACACAAGCTGTTCTCGATATGAACGCATGAAAGAATTATTGAAGAAATCCACGCCAACAGAACGAGATGATTTCATGGCAATATTAAATGACCCATCCGTAAAAATGGATATTACAGTTCAGCAGATGGTCATGTGTGCAGCAAAAGGAGACTGTTATTCAGATGTAGTAAGATAAATTGGATTAACATTATCGAACCATAAACTAAGAACTAATTTCAACTATCTCTATTCGTGCTTTCAAATAATTTATTTGCGGACTGTGTAACAAAACCTTGAAAGTAGTTTCCGTTTGGCATTTTATAGCGTTTAGCAAATTCGTAAAAACAATAAGGGATTTCATGTTTTCCATCGCTGAAGTCCACCCTTACAGCATTGGCCATTGTTGATGATTGCTCGAGCAACAGCTCCGGACTGCCTTTTATCTCTCCACCACTATTATTCAGCTGAAATCCATTATCTTTTATAAATGAATTAAAATCAGCTATATCGTCCCAGCCACTGAGTGCATTGATACACACTGTAAAATGATTCACTCGAAACCCAAAAGCATAGACCCATGCAGCATAGTCGCTCTCTGACAATAAACAGTTGTAATCATCATAGTTAGCTGGCCATAAACGACCGGCGCTCGATAGATAGAAATCATCCAATACACTTAAGGGGATACTGTCCAGTGTCGTTTCTATTATGTCTTGTGCCTGTTTTGATAGATTATTTGTACACAACTCACTTATAAATACCTTGGGGTTTTCAGGATTTTTATGCTCCAAATGAAAGGCATTTAAGCCCTTCATGTCAAACATATACGTCTCAACCTCATGGTAACCCACAGCCAAAAAAGACTGAGCAATTTTTTCCTTATTTATTCGCGCATCCTCAAATGTTCGTAAAGCGATATGATCATTGACTACGTTTTCATCTTTTGAGATGAGTAGATCATGAATCTCATTAACTTGGGGATTCATAGAGATATAGTCTGTCCATAATTTATCGAATAGTGTTTCCAATGTATTCATTTCAGCTCCTTATTATTGAAAGGGGTACAAGCCTTTTAACGAGAGAATCGTTGTTAGTTCATCAAGTGCCAGTTGACTTTCAGTTAAGAGATGGGGATCGCTTAAATCATCTAAGCACAGGCAATCTCTATAATGTTTATTTACCCAGTCGACGAGTTTCGGGTAAAGCGCGTCTGTTAAAATAATTCCTTGATGCATTGCTGAGAGCTCTCTTTCATTGAGTTCTATGCGTAAACGCAGACAGGCCGGGCCGCCACCATTGCGCATGCTTTGTTCAAGATCGATGAAATGCACAGCATCAAAATCCTGGCGATCGAGAAAACTTACGACCTCTGGAAATTCCTTGCACTTTGACGGAGCGAGTATTTGTGTACGATTGCCAATGCTAATAATCTGACTGTTAAATACGTAGGACTGCACTGCCGTTTCAATACTTATTTCATCTTCAGCCACTTCAATAATCAGCAAGTCAGTATTCGTAAGATGTTTGAATCGTTCTCGCAATTCTGCTAAAACTGTAGCCTGCGAACGCCAGGCTTTTTCATGAATCAACAGCAGGGATTTATTTGATACTGCAATTACATCATTATGAAATACGCCCTTATTGATGGCTTCGGAACTTTGCTGAACCAGCATTCCCGATTCATTTAAGATCATATGTTGTTGAACGATAGCAGCAGAAGCTTTCTTGTTCTGGCGCGCGGCATATATCGCATTGATTTCCTCAGAACCATAGACAAATATTTCTATACCTCTTTGCCCATAGTCTGAACACAAACGCATATGATTTGCCCCGCCTTCATCACTATTCACAACAAGAGGATTATGTAATCTGAAAAATGAGGCATCATGAAAAATGAGCTTAAACAAGGCTTCGTTAAATGGTGCTTCAATGCAGCGATGGATATTTTTTTGTAAATTGGCAATAGTAATATTTACTTTTCCATCCCGGCAGTCTGCTGAAGGTGAAATGCTCGCAGCATTTGCTGTCCACATACTCGATGCACTGCTTATCGCACACAATAGCTTTTGATCCGATTCCTTGAGTTCATTGAGGATAGCTTCGTCACTGCCTTGATGTCCAAGCGCCCGAGCTGCAGAGATGTCCGGACGAAATGCTGGAGGAATAACGGCTTGCTTCAAGCCTAGATCGTGACAGAGCTTCATCTTCTTCAGGCCTTCCAGTGCAGCAAGTTTTGGATTTGAATTCAGGTTTTTATTGGCCATGGATGCAAGATTTCCCAAGCCAAGTCCGGCATAATTATGCGTTGGACCTACGAGACCATCCATGTTTAATTCAATTGCATTCAAAAGCTCACACCCTCTGGAAATACGCCATCAAGAAGCTGATCCGTTGATAGTGAAGCAATAGGGTAGCTACAAAAGTCAGCGGCGAAGGCACCACTCGGACGGTGGTTGCCACTTAGCCCGACACCCCCAAAGGGCAGGGCACCACTGGCTCCAGTGGTTTGGCGGTTCCAGTTAATAATGCCGGCACGCACACGATGATAAAACTCATGCCAGTGGGTTTCATTGTCACTGAATAGTGCAGCCGATAAGCCATAGGACGTTTGATTCGCCAGCGCAATTGCGGCGTCAAAACTATCGACATAGTTCACTGACAAGAGAGGGGCAAAACATTCCAGGTCGGGAATGTCTTTGGCATCCGTCAGATCAATCAAACCGGGACTGACCAAAGCCGGACACGTCTCGGATATTGTTGACTCGATAATTATTTTTCCACCATTCCTGACGTAATCTGCTTGAACAGTCATTGCATGCTGAGCCGCTTCATATGAAATGAGCGTTCCTATGAAGGCACCTTCATCATCATTGGGTAATGCATATTTAATACGCTTAACCATTGCTTCAAAAAGCGACATGAATTTTTCCGATTCTTGGCCACGTACAAGAATGAGCCGGCGCGCGCAGGTGCAGCGCTG
>JABSQK010000112.1 GCA_013215875.1 Lentisphaeria bacterium | reverse complement strand
GGACCGGAACCAATGATAGCTACACGTAAAGGGCGGGTTTCACTTCCAATCGTATGGGACATTAATATGCTCACTAAGTTAATTAATAATTCTATACACGAGTTAAAATAAGGTAACCATTAATTGAAAATTTTCTATACAAATTAGATAAAATCGAGTAGAGAGAACTCCATGGGTCAAGATATCGATAGACGCTATTTTGTTCAATTCGAGTTATACGGTTTCATTGCTCTATTTGTCGCTTATTATAAATAAAAAAGACACGATAGATTTCCAATGCAGAAAATGGCAGATTTTAAAAATGAGTTAAGGCAAAGTTTTGATGAAGAGACTTTTGTTGGCCTTGTGCTATCTACTAAGCGTGATAAGGGCAATGACTTAAAAAGCCTAAGTGCTAAAATAGTACACATAAAAAAAGGGCTTTGTTTATCCTGTGTTTATCGCTACGAGACAAATGATATTACCAAGAACTTTGATTTAGATGAGGCAGTCGGGGTGATCGTTGGGCATTTGGAAACTGATTTTAGACAAGCAGAATTAAAAACAACTACAGCGGATTGGCTTTTGATGATTTCAAAAGATGGGACAATGAAATTGAAACAGAAGAAAGCATCTCAATCGGAGACCCCGAATCAATCGCATGACAAGAATAAGAAGCGATTGATTCCAAGCGACGGCAATATTTACCTGCGCGAGTTGGGTATTACTGACTCCGACTGGAAAGTCAAAAAGACGATGCAGGATAAATATAAACAGTTGAATAAGTACATCGAAATTATTGAGTCAATTGTGACGTCCATTGATTTTCCAGCTGACTATAAGGTGGTGGATATGGGGGCAGGGAAGGGCTACTTAACTTTTGCACTGTATGATTACTTAAGCAATACACTGAAACATCAGCCGCAAATTTGCGGTGTGGAACTTCGTAAAAACCTGGTGGATTTATCAAATACAGTGGCTCAAAAAGCCGGCTTCGATAAACTGAATTTTGTGCAAGGGTCGATACAGAATTTTAATCAGGATGGGATTGATTTGTTGATTGCATTGCATGCGTGTGATACGGCAACTGACGATGCGATATATAAAGGCATTCAATCACAGGCTAAGGTCATCATTTGTGCGCCCTGCTGCCATAAGCAAGTACGCAAGGCAATGGATACCAGTGGCGATCTTGCATTGATAAGCCAACATGGAATTTTGCAAGAGCGTCAGGCGGAGCTCTTGACGGATGGAATTCGGGCTTTGTTAATGGAAGCGCATGGCTACAAAACAAAAGTCTTCGAATTTATCCAAACGGAACATACGCCCAAGAACGTACTGATTGTCGGCATACGTGATGACGCTTTTGAATCAGCCGATGAAAAATTGCTGGTGAAGATTCAGAGTATTAAAGACACGTATGGGATCCGCAGCCACTACCTTGAAGATTTACTCGCCATACCCTGAATATGTCAACGTTCCCTGAATAATGAGCTTAAAATTGATTCAATGCTCGATTTTTTATAAGCGAATAGTATGACTATTAGATAGGAGCCAAAAAGGATAAACACGGCTCCAAAAACATACATGAATATTTGCATCGCAAGGGCAGCCATAGGAGTGCCCCATTCTACCATCAAAGCGCCAAACCAGCCAATAGCTATGGCTATTGGGAATATAAAAATTCGAATCATAATATTCTGGGCAGATCGATTCATCTTTTTATATAAGACTTTCGATAAATCAGCTACTCCATAAATAATAACCTTAAATATTATACCCATTTGTTCTCACACCAGATTCTATTTTTAGCTCATACTACAAGATTTATATTATAAATCAATATTTTGTGCATTTGTCTGCGTCTTTTTTGATTGTCATTCGTATACATGGGTAACAATCAAATAAAGGAGATTGATAATGACAAACAATGAGATTATAAAAAGTTATGAACAAAATCAGGATGATGAGCAATCCTGCAATTGTGACTGCGAGAACTGTGATTGCGAAAATTGTGACTGCTGTGACTGCTCCTGTTGTGGAACGAACTGCCAAACTAAATAATTAAGGTGGAGCCAGCTAGGTGAATTGTGCTGGCTCCTTATAATAATATGACTATGTTTATTACTATGAATATGACAGAAACGATATATGAAGAGCATCGATTGGAATTGATCAATTTTATTAATCAGAAGATTGGCAATTTTTCTGATGCGGAAGATTTGCTGCATGATACCTTCAAGAAGATGATCGTGAATGCGGAGACATTGGATGAATCGCGGGTTCGCTCGTGGTTGTTTCATGTGGCCCGAAATGCGATTGTTGATTATTACCGAAAGAAGAAGTCATTTGTTGAGCTTTCAGATCTACTGGAGGATGAATCGTATACTGAGCCTGAGCGTGATGGTTTGAAGCGGTGCATACAAGGCATGATGCTGGAATTGCCCGAAGCGGATCGTCTCGCATTGATTGAGAGTGATTTGGAACGGATCCCGCAGAAAGAGATTGCTGCCAGGTTAAATATTTCTCATACAGCAGTAAAATCTCGAATTCAACGCAGTCGCAAACGTTTGCATGAGATGGTGAATGATTGTTGTGTGATTGAAAGAGATAGTTTGGGGCGGGTTATGCAGCAGGAATGTAAGTCGTCATGTGGCTGTTCCGATTAATCCGGGCTTGCTGAACAACTCATAAAACAAACGTATTCAATACCCCTAATCCGCTTCACAAATTGCTTTTAATTGTTCGCAATAATTTAATATCGAATGGTCCACCAATCCACGTATGATGGATTCTGTTGGCTTTAGTCGGTGTCCCAAAGCAAATTCAATTTCTGCATTTACCCGGTCGGCGATAATTAATTTCGAACTTGGATTGAGATGTATTTCCCCCAAATGGCTAATATAATATTGGTCACCCCCATGTTTGTAGCCAATTGCAGGAGGAAGTGACGGGACAATATCGCATGCGAAATCAAAGCGTTTTGCTACAAAACTCAGTCCGTCGACAAATTTTTGATTCCCTACTCTTGGACAACCGATGCAATGAATATCCATTATATTATTTTCAGCAGCAAATAAAACGGCCAAAGCAGCTCCAAGGCTATGGCCTGAGCAGACCGGCTTGCCCTCTAAAGAAGTCTTGATTTGGGCTTCCACTCGTTTAAATGCTTTGTAAAAGCCGGTGTGTACGTCGCCGCCGTTTGGGTGTTTTGTAAATAAAACCTGGCTATCGATTTTTAAATCGCCAAAATCTTTGGAGCACGTGCCTCTGAAAGACAAAAATTCCTGCCCTGTATCGAGGTCTTTTACAATAATTGCCTGTGTGGATTCTTCTTGTATAGAAGCAGTAAGCTGATGATTTGAGGGAAGGTAGTCCTCAATCACTTGCTTATCCATATACGCTAGGTGGGACATAATTGCGGATTTCAGGGCTAATTTATAGCTGTCCTCAGTATCTGTTTCGGGTAGTGGTAATGCTGCCAAACTGGCACATCTAAAGACGGATTTATAGCTTCTGTAATATTTCATTTCTTGGACTTCTTGCTGATACTACCTATTGGGGTATTGTAACGCCTTTATTTTGTAAATAAAGGTAAATTTCCAACTCGTTTAAATAGGCAGGAAAGAATTTGACTACTGATAGTGTAGCTCTTAACATATTAATTTTCATAGTGGGTTTGACTCTGTTGGTTGTTGGCAGTGACTGGTTCATCGATGCAGCAGCTTACATTGCCCATAAATTTGATGTTCCTGATGTTATTATTGGTTTAACTCTTGTTTCAATTGGTACATCGCTACCTGAATTTGTCACAAACATGTACTCATCATACCAAATAGTACAGGGTAATTTGGAAAATGAAGGTGTGGCATTGGGTAATATTGTGGGGTCTAATATCACCAATGTTCTACTGGTATTGGGAGTCGCGATTGTATTTATGAAAAATATTCCAATAGATAAAATTCTCTTCCAGCGCGATACTGTGATAATGGCAATTTGTTATATTATCTTTCTTGCGATGATTTTCTTACCCATGGGAACCAATGTCATTAGTCGTGTGGAAGGCTGTATCTTATTGAGCATATTTATAGCGTATATGGCCTACCTTTTCAAAATTCGCGATCAGATGAAGGCTGAGGTGGAAAACGAGGCAGCCGAAACCGAGAAAAAGGTAAAATCGGGTATGCATGCAGCGCGTTTAATGATACTTGGTGGAGCCATGGTGGTATTCGGTGCCCAATGTATGGTCGATGTTGTTGTGAAGTGGGCTGTTGATTTAGGTGTAGCTACACAAATTATTTCCGCAACGATTATCGCCTTTGGTACATCAGTGCCCGAGTTGGCCATTACACTTTCAGGTATTTTGAAAAAGAAAAATGATATTGCCCTGGGTAATATCATCGGCTCGAACATTTTCAATCTCGTTTTTGTCCTGGGTGCTTCCACAATCATCTCGCCCATAGCGATTGATTCAAATATTGTCGTTTTTACCTTGCCCGTATTTGCTGTATCAGGTGCATTACTGGTTATTTTCATGCGTACTGGCTGGGCTCTTGTACGCTGGGAAGGCTTTGTTTTTCTCGCTGGATACATTGCCTTCATTGCCTACAATGTGAAAGAATGTTTAGCCCCGTAACTGAGGTGTGAAATGACGCATTTGAAAAAATCTCAAAAAACTTTCAATATACTGTGGACAAAAAGGTCTTCTTTGCCTATAGTTGCGATTCTCTTTTTCTTGGGTATTCCGTTTTGGAGTATTTCTGCTGGTGATAAAGCAGACGTTGCAGTTGAGAATATTACGCTGAAAGCTCAGCTGGCAGAGAAAGAGAAAGCTTTAGAGCAAGCGAATGCCGAATATGCAGAACTTTTGATTAATTATAAAGATCTGCAGACTCACTATCATTCCTTGCGACTCAAAGCTGCCAGTGTTCTTGTGAAAGTTGATGAATTGTCTGAAACAGGTCAATTGCGGTTACTTCTACGGGATATGAAGCAGGTGAATGAACTTCAAACTGCTGCTTATTCCGAGATACTGCGTTTTGCTAAATATCTTAGCACCCTGTTTCGTATTGTAGATAAGAGTGGGTCTGAGATGCTTAGAAAGCAACTGGAAAGCAGACTGTTTTTAATACTACAGCAAGTACAGGAAGTTGAAAAACTGAGTGCTTTACATACGGCGAAGAAAGCCGTTGTTCCAGGCACCTGTACGGTGATTGCTGTGAATGAAGATTTAAAAGTTGTAGTGATCGATCTCGGTCGAAATGATGGTATCAAGCAGGGCATGCTCTGGAAAGATGCCGGACCGACAGGCGAATTTGAAGCCGTAATCGTCGATGTGCGCCCAATGGTGGCAGCAGCTCGGCTGGTTAAAGGGCGATTGAAGAAGATAAAAACAGGTATGAAATTGGCCTCAAAGCCGGTTCTACCTAAAAAGAAGAGATAAATAATTATGGAAAAACGCGCTATAAGTAAGTTTCAGCGAATTTCCGCTTTTAAAGCACGAGAAGTAGCACGCTTGATACAAGGGAAGACCGTTGAGGAAGCGTTGTCTATCGTGGATTTTTCTCCACGTAAGTCAGCAACTCTGATTGGCAAAACATTGCGCTCTGCTATAGCAAATGCTGAAAATGACGAGAAGAACCCTGTTTCACGAGAAGAATTATATGTTAAAGAGGCCATCATCGGTGAAGGCCCTAGCATGAAACGCGTACAGTACAAAGCACGTGGTCGTGCTGGACGCATGAAAAAACGTACAAGCCACATTAAAGTCGTCGTTAGCGACGAAACTCAGGAGTAGACCGTGGGTCAAAAAGTAAATCCAATAGGATATCGCCTTTCATTAACAAAAGACTGGCGCAGTCGCTGGTTTGCTCAGAAAAGAAGTACATCTGAGAGTCCAGCATTTGGTGACCTTTTACGCGAGGATCTGAAGATTCGCAGTTACGTAAAAGAGCAACTTAAGCAAGCCGCAGTGTCTAAAATAGTTATTGAGCGTTTTGCAAAACGTATCCGTGTGACAGTTCATACTGCACGCCCCGGTTTGGTATTTGGCCGTAAACGCCAGGACCTGGACCAACTAAAAGAAAAGCTTTTCAAACTATCCGGTGGTAATGAAATTATCATTGATGTTAAAGAAATTAAAAAGCACGAACTTGATGCACAACTGGTTGCCGAAAGCATTGCCAGTCAGATCGAGCGTCGTGTTAATTTCCGCCGGGCAATGAAAAAATCCATCCAGGCGACAATAGACGCCGGAGCGGATGGAATTCGCATACGCTGTGCCGGTCGTTTGAATGGTGCAGAACTATCACGTCAAGAACAATATAGAGAGGGTAGAGTCCCACTTCACACCTTGAGTGCTAATGTACAGTATGGAGTAGCTCGCGCTACAACACCAGCTGGTATCATTGGAATCAAAGTATGGATGTGCCTGCCCGATAATATAGAGGAAATATTATATGCCACTAATGCCAAAAAGGGTAAAGTATCGAAAGGTACAAAGGGGAAGCCGGGCCGGCAACGCGCAAAGAAATAATAAGATTGATTTCGGCGATTTCGGTTTACAGGTTTTAGAACGTGGTTGGATTACCAACCGTCAGATAGAAGCAGCGCGTATTGCTATTAACAGGCATATGGAACGTCGCGGTAAGGTTTGGATACGGATGTTTCCAGACAAACCGATTTCCAAGAAGCCTTTAGAAGTACGTATGGGTAAAGGAAAAGGTAACCCGGATTCATGGGTTGCGGTTGTTAAACCCGGCCGTGTAGTTTTTGAAGTTTCTGGTTGTTCAGAAAATATTGCGCGTGGAGCATTTTCCCGTGCAGCAGCAAAACTTCCAGTAAAATGTAAAATGCTGGTACGTTAAGGTAAAGAATTATGAAAGCATCAGATATACGCGAATTGACAGACGATGAACTTGAGAAGCAAGTTGATGATTCACAACGTGAATTATTTAACCTGAAGATTCAAGCAAAGAATGGCCAGCTTGAAAATACTGTCCGCATCCGTTATGTACGCCGTACAGTAGCGCGATTGTTAACAGAGCGTAAAGCTCGCAATAAAAATAGTGAGGCCGTTTCATGAGTGAAGCTGTAGAAGAAAAGCGCGGTTTGCGCAAAGAGCGTGTTGGACTGGTTACCAGTGATGTACAGGATTTGACTATTGTCGTTCGTGTTGATCGCCGTGCAGCTCACAAACAATATAAGAAAGTAATTACGCACAGTAAAAAATACCATGTGCATGATGCAGAGAATGTTGCTAAAAAGGGCGATCTTGTGAAGATTGTTGAAACACGTCCGATTAGCAAATTGAAACGATGGCGCTTAATTGAAGTCGTCAGAAAATTTGAAGGTTAGAATTTAAGGACATAATCATGATACAAATGCAGACATGTTTAGATGTTGCCGATAACTCCGGCGCAAAGAAGGTAATGGCTATTACCGTTCTTGGCCAGAGCAAGCAATATGCAGGCGTTGGCGACGTTGTTACAGCATCCGTTAAAGAAGCCAGCCCAGACGGCACGGTGAAAAAGGGCGATGTTGTAAAAGTTGTAGTCGTACGTACAAAATCAGCAATTCGCAGACCAGACGGTTCGTCTTTGCGCTTCGATTCTAATGCTGGAGTACTCATTGACGATACCGGCAATCCACGTGGCACACGTATTTTTGGTTCTGTTGCCAGAGAATTGCGCGATAAAAATTTTATGCGAATTGTTTCACTTGCACCGGAGGTTATTTAATTATGTCTAAAGGACTTAAAAAAGGTGATACCGTTTTAGTTATTACTGGTGCAGATAAAACGAAGTCTGGAGTCGTTCTGGATATTGACCGTAAGCGTGACCGTGTCGTTGTAGAAGGTGTAAATGTACGCCGCAAAACGATTCGCCCAACGCAAGAAAATCCACAAGGTGGAATAATAGATAAAGAAATGCCCATTCACGTTTCAAATGTGAAATTGCAGGAGCAAACCTAATGTCAGTACTTTATGAACAGTATAAAAATGAGATTCGCCCTGAGCTTTTAGGCGGAGAGAAATATACAAATTTACATGAAGTTCCAAAGCTCGAAAAGATTGTTTTATCAACTGGAATCGGAACCGACCAGAATCGCGATGTTTTTGACGAGTGCGTCAAGCTTTACGCTGATATCACGGGTCAGAAAGCAATGATAACTAAATCTAAGAAAGCAGTGGCCAGTTTTAAATTACGTGAAGACGTAAATGTTGGAGTGACAGTTACCATGCGCAATAAACGCATGTATGACTTTTACTATCGTCTGGTAAATATTGCGTTGCCACGTGTACGTGACTTCCGCGGTGTCAATCCAAAGTCTTTTGATGGTTTCGGTAATTATACGTTTGGTGTAACTGAGCAAAGTATCTTTACAGAAGTAAATCTTGATAATATGAAAAATACAATTGGTATGAATATAACATTTGTGACAAGCGCATCGAATAATGAAGATGCATTCGAGCTGTTGAAAATGTTAGGCATGCCTTTCGCTAAATAAGGAGCTACCCTGTGGCAAAAAAATCACTAGTTGTGAAAAGTCAGAAAAAGCCAAAGTTTTCAACTCGGGCATATAATCGTTGCACCCGCTGTGGTCGCCCTCGTGCATATATTCGTAAATTCCAGGTTTGCAGAATATGCTTTCGTGAACTGGCAGTATCCGGGCAGATTCCTGGTATAACCAAGGCCAGTTGGTAGGAGACTAATATGAGTGTTATAAGTGATCCCATTGGTGATATGCTCACCAGAATTCGCAATGCGAGCCGTGTAGGACATCCAGAAGTAGCTATTCCTGCATCTAACGAAAAGGCAGCAATCGCGAATGTATTAAAAGATGAAGGTTATATTAATGAGTTCCGCGTCGATGGTGAAGGCACGGAAAAGGCATTAATTGTAAAATTAAAATATGTCAATGAAAAGTCTGTTATCACTACATTAAAGCGCGTAAGTAAGCCTTCGTGCCGTACCTATGTGAGTTCTCAGGATATTCCTCGGGTACGTGGTGGACTTGGAATTGCAATCGTATCTACACCCGAAGGTGTATTGTCAGGCCGTGTAGCCCGCCGTAAAAATGTTGGCGGCGAACTGCTGTGCTACATCTGGTAAGGAGATAAAAAAATGTCACGTATAGGAAAAAAGCCGATCACAGTACCTGAAAAGGTAGAAGTGAAAATTGATGGCAGCAAAGTTACCGTTAAAGGTAGCAAAGCAGAATTGAGCCATGTTATCCCTGACTGCATAGAGATCGTCCAGGAAGACAAGCTATTGCTTGTGAATCGTAAAATTGAAACGAAAGACGCCCGTGCTTTACATGGATTGACCCGTAGTTTAATCAACAACATGATTGTTGGGGTGGATACAGGTTTTAAGAAAGATCTTGAGATGCGCGGTGTTGGTTATCGTGCAGCTGTAAAAGGAAAGCAGCTCGTATTAAGTGTGGGTTACTCACACCCTGTCGAGTATGATATTGCTGACGGTATTGAGATCAGCGTAGAAGCGAATGTAATTAGCGTTGCCGGTGCCGACAAGCAACAAGTTGGTCAAGTAGCCGCTGAGATCCGTGACTACCGCAAACCAGAGCCTTACAAGGGTAAAGGTATCCGTTATGTCGGTGAATATGTTATTCAAAAAGAAGGTAAGAGCGCTTAATTAAAGGTTTATAAATTATGGCAACAAAATCACGTAAAGAACAACGGCAGAAACGTCATCGACGTCTGCGTAAGAAGATTTCAGGTACAAGCGCCATACCACGTATGGCTGTGTGTACGACAGAAAAACATATTTATGTTCAGTTTATTAATGATGAATCCGGGCACACCATAGCATCGGCGTCTTCATTAAGTCCTGAATTTCGTGAACAGAATCTAAAAAGCAATAGCGATGGTGCAGGACAGCTTGGTAAACTTGCTGCTGATAAAGCAAAATCTGCAGGCATTGAAAATGTTGTCTTCGACCGTGGTGGTTTCGGTTATAAAGGACGTGTAAAAGCCCTCGCTGAAGCAGCTCGTGAAGCTGGCTTAAAATTCTAAAGGAGTTATGAAATGTCAGATAATGTAAAAGAGTTTGATGAACGTGTAGTAAGCATCAATCGTTGTAACAAAGTGGTAAAAGGCGGACGTAACTTTAGTTTCAGTGCTTTGGTCGTTGTGGGTAACCGCAGTGGTAAAGTTGGCATTGGTCTAGGTAAAGCCCGTGAAGTTGCCGATGCGATTCGCAAAGGTGCAGAGCTTGCACGTAAGAATGTGACCGAAGTTTCACTTGATGAACACACGATTCCACATGATGTATCAACAAAATTTCGTGGTGCAAAAATACTTATACGTCCAGCATCTGCTGGTACTGGCTTAATTGCCGGTGGTGGTATGCGTGCTGTATTAGACCTTGCAGGTGTAAAAGATGTATTGGCGAAATCTTTAGGTTCCAGCAATCCGATAAATGTTGTAAAAGCAACAATGTCTGCAATGGAACAACTTGAGAGCAAAGCCCAGGTATATGCAAAACGCGGCCTGACGCTTAAAAAATAATTGTATTTAAGGAGAGCTGAAAATGGCTTTACATAATTTAACACGTCCTGAAGCACGATCCAATCGCAAGCGCGTTGGCCGTGGTAATGGCAATAACTGGGGCCGTACATGTGGCCGTGGTGAAAAAGGACAGAAATCACGTAGTGGTTACAGTTTTAAGTCACATTTCGAAGGTGGACAGATTCCATTCATTCGTCGTATTCCAAAACGTGGATTCAAAAATCCAAATAATATTGAATATGCCTTGATTAACGTACGTGATCTTGAAGCCAACTTTGAAGCAGGTGAAGAAATTACTATCGAAACACTTCAGTCTCGCGGTTTTGTTAATAAGGCAAAGGCTGGATTAAAAGTACTTGGCGATGGTGAGATCAGTAAGGCAATCACCATTTCAGCAGTAGCAGTTTCGAAATCTGCAAAGACTAAAATAGAAGCTGCCGGTGGTAGCATTGTATTATTAAGTCCTATACCAGTTGCATCTGGTGAAGCAAAAGCAGAAGCAGAAGTTGAAGCACCTGCAGAAGTTGAAGCACCAGCAGAATCTGATTCTGAAGAAACCGGCAGCGAGTAGGCCGTAATCAATGCTTGATTTATTAGCGAATTGCTGGAAAATACCCGAACTACGAAAGCGTATTATTTTTACGATGGCGCTTTTGTTCCTCTGTCGTGTAGCTGCAACCGTTCCATGTCCAGGCATTGATGCAGACCAATTAGGCTTACTCTTTAAAATGATAGAAAAGAGCGCCGGCTCTGCAGGAGACCAGCTCGCTTTTGGTTTGAATATATTTACCGGTGGTGCCTTAAGTAAATTCGCCGTAGCGACTTTGGGTATCATGCCTTATATTACAGCATCGATTATAATCCAGGTTTTAACTCCAGCCCTTCCAGCGCTGCAAAAATTGAAACGCGATGGAGAATCTGGATTTCAAAAAATAAATCAACTTACCCGTTATCTAACACTGATTGTGTGTGCGGTGCAAGGGTATTTTGTTGCGGTTGTAATGCAGAATCCCGGTCAATTGATTCAAGGCGCTGAAAATCTAAAAATTGTTACCAACCCCGGTGTAGAATTTCAGATAATGACAGTCATCATTGTTACTTGTGGTACGATGATTCTTATGTGGCTCGGCGAACAAATTACCGAAAAAGGAATTGGTCAGGGCGCTTCATTGATCATTACTGTTGGTATTATTGAGCAATTACCAACTGCCTGTATGAGTGTATATAGTAAAATGCGTAGTAGTGGCGATGACAATCTTACCATTGTTCACGTAATTTTACTGATAGTTCTTTTTATACTGGTAACTGCAGCTGTTGTTGCAATATCTCTGGCTGTGCGCCGCATTCCAATTCAGTATGCGCGTGCCCGTGCGACCAAGAGCTCTATGGGAAATCGTTCACAAGCAAGCTACTTTCCTCTTAAAGTTAACTATGCAGGAGTAATGCCGATTATCTTTGCAAGTGCATTATTGATGGTGCCCAGTTTACTCATTCGTTTTTTCAGTCAGTCCCAAGTTTCATTAATAGCGGATTGGCGTGATGCGGGATATTTTAAATGGATATTGAACAATTCAGGTATTTTTGACTATGGAACCAGTGGTTACATGATGCTTTATGCAGCGATGATACTTGGGTTCTGTTTCTTCTGGGTTGCCAGTCAGTTTAATCCCTCTCAGGTCGCAGACGATTTGAACCGGTCCGGCGCATTTGTTCCAGGTTATCGTGCTGGTGAAGAAACGGCAAAGCATATCGACTGGACAATGACCCGTGTTACCACTGCAGGTGCGATCTTCCTGACAATTATTTCAGTACTGCCAATGATCTTCAACAATATGTCAGGCTCGGCACTGAGTTTTAGTGTGGCCAACTTTTTTGGCGGCGCCAGTTTATTGATTATTGTTAGCGTGATGCTGGATACTTGTCAGCATATTCATACCCATATCATTACCTATGGTGGATATGAGGAACAAAGCTTAAGGCGCCAACGTCGTCGCGGTCATGGCGAAGATCCGGGCGATGCTCCGGTAGTTCCAAGCGAATAGCAGAAAATAATTTTCAAATTAAGCTGTATCTGAATTTCAGATGCAGCTTTTTTTTATTCCAAAATTAAAAGCCAAGTTTTTTCTTTACCGTAGCTACTACTGCGAAGGTTTCTTTTTTGGAAAGAAATATGAGACTTAAGAAATAAATGAGTGAAGCAGTGGTTAAGCTGATGATAAGGGATGGGATGGGATTCAGGCTGAGATCTTTCATTATAAGAAGAAATACGATAAAAATACCCACGGCTAAAAGTTGTTTGCCTGTGGTGATGGCCAGTGATTTAAATTGTGCCGATTGCCCCTCGAATCGCTTAAATAATATGTAAAATAATATGAGGCAATTTACAGTACTGCTAATAGCAGTGGCAAGCGCCAGACCCTTCTGCTCCATAGACCCTATTAAGCATAGGTTTAATACGATGTTTAGAACAAAACAGACCCCACTGACTTTTAAGGGGGTTTTTACATCCTGCTGGCTAAAAAAGGCAGAGCGTAAAATTTTAATAATAGCATAGGCTGGAATCCCGAAGGAATAAAAAAGCAACGCCCCATAACAGTCATTTAGACTATCTGCAGTAAAAGCGCCGCGCTCAAATAGTATGGATATAATCTCTTTACCACTAATGCATAAAACAGCCACACAAGGAAGGCACAGTATATTGAGTATTTTTATTGAAAAGAAAATGCTTTCTGTCACATCGCCAATTTTGTTTTCTGCAAATGCTTTGGACATGAGTGGTAAACACACTGTAGCAATGGAAACAGCAAAAAGGCCAACAGGTAGATAGACCAAACGTTCGCTGTAATAAAGTGACGAAACTGCATAGGCGCCGAGCCAGGCTGCAAACAGGCGGTCGCAAACTAAATTAATCTGATACAGCCCTGCACTGAAAAGCCCCGGGATAAAATTTTTAAGCAACTTGCGGCTTTCTGTAGTGGCTTTGTATATAAGCGGTTTAAACCGCCAACCCAATTTGTATAGACCGGGAACAAGAATGACCAATTGAACAATTCCGGATATGACAATCGCAATACAAAGTATCTTGAGCTGAAGTTTTTCATCTGTAATCGATGAGCCAATATAAAGTGATGTTGCAATAAAAAATGTATTGAGAACAATGGGTAATAATGCAGGAATTGTAAATTTTTGAAAACTATGTAAAACCCCTGAGAGAAATCCACAGAGGCAAATAAATATCATATATGGGAATAACCAGGCCATTGCATAGCTGGCGTATTGATACAGCCCCCCATCAGTAAATACCCCCATG
>JABSQK010000111.1 GCA_013215875.1 Lentisphaeria bacterium | reverse complement strand
ACAAAGCATTTTGCCAGCCCTATGGGTGATTGTCGATGACGGGTCAACTGATCGAACACCTGAAATTCTGGCATCTTATGCAGACCGTTTTGAGTGGATCCAAATTATTCGAAGAGACGATCGTGGAGATCGGGCCGTGGGGCCAGGCGTTATTGATGCCTTCTATGCCGGATACGATACAATCAACAGCACCGATTTCGACTTTATTTGTAAGTTTGACTTGGACCTGGATATACCGGAAACTTATTTTGCTGAATTAATGACTCGTATGGCAGCAAATCCACGCCTGGGAACCTGCAGTGGCAAACCATACTACGTCGATGAAAAGAGCGGTAAATTGATTAGTGAAAAATGTGGCAATGAAATGTCCGTAGGGATGACAAAGTTTTATCGTACCGACTGTTTCATTGAAATGGGTGGCTTTGTTCGCGAAGTGATGTGGGATGGTATTGATTGTCATCGTTGCAGAATGCTGGGATGGCTTGCCTGCAGTTGGGACAGTCCAGAACTGCAGTTTATACACCTGCGCCCCATGGGCTCGAGTCAGCAGGGAATAATGACAGGCCGAATGCGGCATGGCTACGGGCAGTACTATATGGGTACGGGATTACTTTTCATGATGGCAAGTGCAGCCTTTCGAATGAGCAGACCGCCCCTTATATCTGGTGGCCTTGCGATGCTTTTTGGTTATTTACGAAGTTACTACCGTCGCGAAGAACGCTACAATGACCTGAAGTTCAGACGCTTTTTACGGGCCTATCAGTGGCATTGTCTTTTGCATGGTAAGCAACGAACTATGGAGGCCTATCATAATGACTTGCGTAAATAAACAACTATGTCTTCATAAGCTTTTTAAGATTGCAGTAGTGATACTCATCTCTTTGGCATTGCTTTCCTGTTCAAGTAAAATGACAGAAGGGCTCTATCAAAATGATACCGATGATGAATATGCCCTACAGGCAAATGCGATTCCCAGTGACGCCTTCGTTGTCGACCAAAATACTGCATCTAAAATATTTGCAGATTCAAAGCAGCTGAGTGGACTATCTGCTAAGATAAAAGATGTGTATACGATAGGCCCGGGCGATGAATTCGATTTTCGTGTTCATGGGCGCGAGGACATTTCACTCAAAGGTATAAAGGTTTCGCCAGATGGCTATATCTCGATACCTCGTATCGGCATTATAAAGGCGAAAAATAAGAGCATTACAACTTTAACCAATGAACTGGAAAAATCCTTAACGAAATATTATGAGAAGCCTGATGTGACTATTATTATGAAACGTTATGAAAATAATAAGGTCTATGTCCTCGGCCGGGTTGCCAATCCAGGAGTGGTACACCTTCCTGGAACTGGAACGCTATTGGAAGCCTTGTCTTTAGCGGGTGGAATGCCGACTGATTCTCAAAAATCATTTCTTAGCCGATGCATGATTGTCCGGGGTAAAAACATTGCGATTTGGATTAACCTAAAAGACCTTTTGCAGGGTGGTAATATGGCATTGAATGCCCAGCTGAAAAATGGCGATGTTATCTATATCCCCCAAAGCGAAGATCAGATGGCATATGTAATGGGTGAGGTGAGGGTGCCTGGTGGTATTTTGCTGCGCTCTGATATGACTGTGCTCGATGCACTTATGAAAAGTGGTGGATTGACACACCAGTCAGATGCAAAGCGGGTCTATATCATTCGTACAAAAGGCAAGAAGAGTTTCGTTAAAAGAATCGACATAAAAAAATTGGTGCGAACGGGTGATGCACGCACAAATGTTGTCCTGGAAGATGGTGACATTATCTATGCTGCGCCAAGTGGTATGGGCAAGTTTAATTATTTCCTTAAAGAATTAATACCATCACTTGGTGTACTTCGTTTCGGAATGAATTCTGCCGAACAATTAGGCGCTTTTGATGACATGCGGAAAAAGGTTTTGGGAACTAGTGGTAGTCTCGAAGAATAATGAATGATGTAATAAACCAGAATCAGCCTGACGATATGCCTGCACAAAATACGCCGGGCAAACCGTTTAATAAAATGGCTTTTCTATACCGGCGCGGCTTTCTAATTGCTGTAGCCGGAACACTCATTCTGGCAATTTTGGCACCTACAGCTTACCTGGAGTCGAGCGCCAGGTATGAATCAAAGGGGATCATGCAAGTTAAACCGGAAAAGGAGCCAACAATTTCCGGTCGTGAAAACAGCGTGATCCCTGGCGATTTTCGAGATTACTTGAGAACACAGGCCCATCGAATACGAACATATCGGATATGTGAATTAACCCTAAATGAATTGCCGCAAGATAAATGGCCAGCTTTTCTTGATACTGAAAAAGATATAAAAGTAAATGTGTTCGAACTCATGTCCCGCCTGGAAGCAAATGAGATTACCCGCAGTTTGTTATTTGAAATTTCTCTAGAAGCAGGAAACCCTGATGGACTGGCTGAGATATTAAATGCACTAATGGTAATCTACCTGCGCGAACTTAATCTGGAACAGGGACGTCAGTTTGCCAATCGCTTAAAGTACCTGCAGGCCGAAAGAGATCGCATAAAACAAAGTACTGAGCAATTGCGTTTGCAGCTCGTAAGGCTTTCTAAAGACCTCAACAATAAAGAATTTCTCCACAATTCAAATATTTCTCATCTTAAAAAAGTGGCTGAATTAATTGAGCATTATATCGAAGCGGAAACAGATAAACTAAAGAAAGAAGCCTTTCTCCATGAGGTGAAGCAACATTCACTGGTAATAAAAAAAGAAAGCGTTTTGCCATTGGCGAGCATTCGTATTGCGGATAACTATGGCATAAACAGAATGGAATTACTGACCTATGGAGAATTGCAAAATCTGCGCGCAGGAATCGATGGCTTAACCAAAGATAATCCCGACCGCCAATACATCGAAAAGCGCATGTTGAATATGGGGAAGTATCTCACCGAATACCGCAGGCAGGTAAAGAAAAATATGATTTACAATTTAAATAAGGAACGGGAGTATCAGTTGAACAATATGGAGATTAAAGCCCAGGCAAGTTATGATGCAAGCTCCATTCGCAGTGCGCAACTGAAAGAACAATTAGACAGTGCCAAGAAAGAAGCAAACAGAGTGTCGGAGGCGATATTTCATGCAGCAGATATTACGCAACGGATTGACCGGGGATGGGAGCGTATCGCTATTCTCAATACACGTATATATGATACGGAACTACTGGCGCGATCGCCTCTACCTGTACAGGTAGATCAAATGGCACGAGCACCGTATAAATCATCCGGGTCAAATTTTAAGAAGTTAATCGTTGCAGTATTTATCCTTTCCTATGGCTTGGTAATTTGTTTTTGTTTGTGCTTCGATCTTCTTGATAACCGGATACGCCAGCGTCATGATTTAGAATATGCAGTGGGCGGAGCAGTTCCTGGAACGATTGCCAAATTGAACAAAGAGGCACTCGCCGAAACACCACCAGAATCAGCTCGCGAATTAGCCGTACGATTAAGATACCAATGTCATGAACATGGCTGCAAAACGATTCTATTTACCGGTGTAGGCAATGGTTGTGGGACCAGTACTATTTCGAAGTGGGTCGCAGAGAGCCTCGCTGACTATGGTGAAAAGGTTTTGCTTATATCTCTCAGTGAGAAACTCGCAGAAAAAAATATCAAGCCATCGGAGTGTAACCAGAAACGCACTATTAGCATTCATAACGGGCTTTACCGTATGCAGGCATATTATGGCTACGGTCTTGGTTTATCTGCAAAACTGGAAAGCACCTTGCAGGAAGTGACCGTAGACTACAGCTTTATTCTCATCGATTCACCACCAATGCTGAAGGCGGACATTACTGAAAATATGATGCGAATAAGTGATGCTGTGGTCATTGTAGCAAAAGAGGACAGTTCACTATACTGCCACTTGAATGAACTTATAAAACGAATTAAAAAATCCAATATCTCCGCCCTTACTGCGATACTCAATTTTTCGAAATATCGCCCTGTTGATTCAATACAGCAAAAAATTTCCACCGCCTT
>JABSQK010000110.1 GCA_013215875.1 Lentisphaeria bacterium | reverse complement strand
TGATACCGTTCAATCGCATATTCAATCGTTTTTTCCAGTAATTCAAAACTGAGTGTGGCTTTATTCATATATTCCTGAGCGCCAAGTGCCAACATTTCCCTGCCAAGTTTTCGGTCTTCCATACCTGTCAATACTATCAACGGCAGCTTAAACCCATATTTATTATAGGCATTCATCGTTTCCCGACCGCGCGTAACAGTCAGGCACATATTAAGTAGTACTGCATCAAAATCATTGGCGTTTATCTCTTGGAGATCATCCAGAGAAGGAACCCAATGAAGATCTACACTCATCTCCATTTGCTGAATGAGGTATCTTACAACTCGGGCATCAACTTCGCTGTCATCTATATGTAAGAGTCTAATTTTCATACTTAATTTTTCGCAATATTCATACCAATTTAGAGATTCTGGTCATGCTTAAGATTACTGATTTTATTTAACGTTTGAGTTTATGACGGTATCGAGGTTCAAAATAAAAAGTGATGTGCTCAACTCATTTTTGTTAAAATATCCCCGATTCTTGCTTTTATTCATTTTTTCCACATGTGCCCTATCTTCCGTACCGGACACAAAAATAACGGGTGTATCGATTCCGAACGTAGGCATTAGTTTCACAAAATCTGACCCACAAATATCCGGGAGGTCATAGTCCAGGATAAGGCAGTCGTATTCATCATCCTGCAAGTAGGCTAATCCGTCCGTACCACAATTCGCTTCAGTTACAATGAATTCATCTTTGTGCTTATCCAAAATTCGTTTAATTCGTTTGCGATCCAGCTCATCGTCATCAACGATCAATATTTGCTTCACAGGCGAACTTTCATTGCAGCAATCCGGACATAACGCTTCTGTAATATCTATCTTAGCTTTATCTGTAATGTAGCTTTCCAGGTCACTCCAATAGCCACCATCTTCTCGAATCGATTTACAGTAGGCACATATTGGAATCAATTCACGCAGGGAATCGATGTTCTTATTTATCGCATTTATCTCAAGCGTCAGTTTGTGCCGGGCAATAGCAAAGCTTATGGAGCGTTCAAGAATTTGACTGTTTATCTCTTTTTTGGTTAAATAATCCTGAGCACCTGCTTTCAATAAATCGATATCGTGTCGGCCATTATCTAAGCCGGTGATTACAACAACCGGAACTGAGCAAAAATCATCCACGGTTAAAACATCTAAAAATTCCAACGCATCAAGATCCGGCAAATAATAATCCAGCAATACACAATCGTAATCATTTTCGTGAATTTTTGTAAGCGCACCTGTGCCATAGGATACTTCTTCAGTCCAAAAATTTAGACTACATGATTTGAGGTACCTTTTATATGCATTGCGGTCTAATTGATCATCATCGATAATCAATATGCGCATTTTCTTTGTCGTTTTTACAGCTTCTAGCTCCATTCTCTAAATTTTCGACATAAATGTCGATAACTTTAATATAAAGCTAAATATTATTTGAGACGAATGGAAAAAATATTACTTATAGAAGGGAATCAGAGCCAGCGAGAATTAATCCGAGGGCATTTAAGATCTGAACTTTACCCGATTATTCTGACTCTGGCAGACTCATTACAGCAAACACTCTCACTACTGGGTAAAAACGAATTCGGGGCAATACTAATGAATGAGAATTTGCCAGATAGTTATGGCTTCCATAGTTACCGTCTTGTACGCGATGCAGTAGCAAATACCCCTATAATTGTACTTACAAATGATAATAATAAGACAAATGCCATCGAATCACTCGAATCGGGTATTCAGGATTTTTTGCTTATTTCAAAATTAAATTCTGAAACTCTAATACGCTCGGTACGCTATGCAATTGAACGACAAAATCTTTATAATCGTCTGCAAAGTGCCAGAAAAGAACAAAGTGAATATATCCGCATGCTACCGGTATGCCCCAAATGCCATATCGTAAAAGATGATTCCGGCTATAAACATAATCTCGAAACGTTTATCGAAAAAAACAGTAATAGCAATTTCACCCATGGTATCTGCCCCGATTGCCTGGTACAGGAACAGGCAAAAATTCAGGAAATGTTTAATTAACCTGGATTATTCGACTCAGTTGTTTTGAAATTTCATTGAATTAAGTAAATAGATATCTATCTTCAGGTCAGGAGATTTGCAGGCTAGGAATGATCGAATTTATTAATTTAGGCAGTGGTAGTTCAGGCAATTGCACCATCATCAAATATTGCGACCAGATACTGATGATTGATGCAGGGTTTTCCGGTGTCGAATTACAACGTCGCCTTGATGCAGCACACATTAATGTAGAGCATATCCGGGGAATATTGATAACCCATGAGCATGATGACCATATCCAGGGATTAAAGATCTTTTGTAAGCGCAATAATGACTTGCCGGTTTATACAAATTCCTTAACTGCCCAACGCTTAACAGAATTAAACAAATGTCCTGTAAACAATTTTGTTTTTAATAATGGTGCAACGTTCAAAGTCGGTCCTTTCACTATCGAAGCATTTTCTATATCGCACGATGCTATAGACCCTGTCGGATTTGTCATCAATGTCAGTGGCCGTAAGATAGGTATTGCGACAGATCTTGGATTTATTGGAAAAATGGTCCCCTTCAAACTAAAGAATAGCGATATTCTTATGCTTGAGAGCAACCATGAGCCCGATATTTTGAGAAACTCGAAACGCCCATCGTATTTGCAAAACCGCATCCTTAGTAAACGCGGCCATCTCAGCAATAAAGAAGCTCTTTCGTTGATAAAAGACAGCATCGGAGCGTCCACACGACATATATTGCTTGCACATCTCAGCGCAGATTGCAATGACCGCGACCTTGTCGCCACTGGCATCGAGCGCGAACTGTCAGCCATGGATCGCTCAGATGTCGATTTCCACATCGCTTATCAAGACAAAAATAGTCCTGCTGTAATTATCTAAATCTGCATACCCTTACGCTCAATTCATTATTTAATATTGTTTTACTCACTATTAAATAATTCATCATTCTGGTATGATATCTGCGTAAAAGTTCCCAATACTACATGGGAGAATGGTAGAATGAACGTTTTAATCGCTGATGATGAACTCATCAGTTTGAAGCTAAGATCCAGATTGGTAGCCAAATGGGGGTATGAAGTTTGTACCGCTGACAATGGCCTGGATGCCTGGAATCTTATAAATTCTGAGGACTCGCCCAATGTTCTCATCCTGGACTGGCAAATGCCAGGGATGAGTGGTCCTGAGATCTGTCAGAAAATTACCAGCGAACTCAGTGACAGACAGTTTTATATTATCTTGCTCACAGCAAAAAACAAAGAGGAAGACATTGTTACCGGCCTGGAATCAGGTGCACACGATTATCTCACAAAACCATTTAATTCTGCCGAACTGAAATGCCGCCTGAAAATTGCCCAGCAGCTTATAGAAAATCAATTAATTATTGCCAAGCAAAATATTTCCATACAAGAAACTGCCGATAAACTCGAAATACTCGCCAAGGAACAGGCAAAACAGTTAATACATGCAGACAGGCTTGCAACCCTGGGTACAATGTCCGCTGGCATCGCACATGAAATTAATAATCCGACAACTTTCATTTCAGGAAATATCCAGACAATGGAACGTTTCTGGAAAGATGAACTCGCAGGGCTTCTCGAAAAAGAAATCGACCAAGGGTCAAATTCCAGACTTGAATTTATCCATACTGAAATGCCAGATATGTTCACCAGTATACATGATGGTATCAAACGTATTCATACGATCGTCAATGGCCTAAAACTATTTTCACGTAAACGGAAAGTACAACGTTCTGTAAATATTTTAAAATCGATTGTCGATAGTTCAGTTCACATGTGTGAGTCGGTCCTTCCAAAAAGTTCACATGTAAGCATCAATGTAAAAATCCCTGAAGATATAGAAGTCGATATCGACGCACAGCACATTGAACAGGTTTTGATCAATCTAATAACAAATGCTGCACAAGCAATGGAGGGGCAGGATAAGTCTCAAATCGACATACATCAAGAGATAAGTGATACTGATGTTTCGGTATTTATTGAAGATAACGGCCCGGGAATTCCCCAAAAAGTTCTTGAGAAGATTTGGGATCCATTTTTCACAACCAAAGATCCTGGTAAAGGTACAGGACTTGGATTATCAATCTGCCAACAGATCATTGAATCACACGATGGTACATTATCAGTGGCAAATATTAAAGATGGTGGGGCCCGCTTTACCATGAAATTAAAAACACATAAGGGAGTCGGACTATGAATGTAAGAATTCTGGTGGTAGATGATGAAATAGATATTCGCACAATGCTGGAAAGGCATTTTAAATATTTGGGTTACGAAGTATATATCGCCGGAAATGGTGAAGAAGCATTACAAATTATCGATACTGTAAAAATTGACGTTATTATAACAGATATAAAAATGCCCGTCATGGATGGTATCGCGTTACTTGAAGAAGTTAATAACGAATATCCGCTCATACGCTGCATTGTAATTACAGGTTATGTTACGATGGACAATATTCTTTCATGCATGAATGCCCACGCCCGAACATGCATATATAAACCACTCGAGGATTTATCAAAACTGGAAAAAGCAGTAGAAGATTCTGTGGAGGATTTGCAACATTGGCTTAGAAAGCTCGAAGATCTGTCAGGAATGAAACACACTGCAAAATCAGAAACCCACGAAGAAGTACAAGAAATCTAAATATAAACCAGTTACTTTTATGTGGTGAGTCGGATTGAGGCCAGCAATTTTTATAATATCTCGTGTACATTTTCTGGCGGGCGCCCAAGGCAGGCTTTATCGCCATTTACCACAATTGGACGCTCAATTAGTATTGGATTTTCGACCATTTTCTTAATCCACTCCGAACGATCCTGTTCTAAAGAGGGCAAGCCCAGATCTTTATAAACCTGTTCCCCTTTACGCACAATCTCCCAGGGCTCTTTGCCCAGAAGAGTTAGAATAGCATCCAGTTCGGCTTCACTCGGCGGCGACTCCAGATAATTGATGATTTCGGCAGTGATGCCTTTGTCTTCAATGAGTTGCAATGTGCAACGGCTTTTTGAACAACGCTGGTTATGATAGATTTTTATAGACATATCGACTCCTTATAATGTTTCGAATTTGTGCACTGTTAACGAAGAAAATTCCTCATCTGGCCTCAGAATTGTACTGGGAAATTCCGCTTGGCTTGGCGAATCCGGATAATGCTGGGTCTCGAGGCAAACTGCAGAATATTTATCATAGCCCTTATCGCCCTTCCCTGTTAATGGTCCCATATGAATGGCGCCATAGACCTGCACACCCGGCTCGCGGGTATATACAGTTAACTTACGACCACTCTTTTCAGAAATTAACTCAGCTGCCAATGACAAGTCATTGGCAGACGCCTTGTTTAAACAAAAATTGTGATCAAAGCCATCACCAGCTAATGCATCGTATGCCTCTTGTAGGACAACATAGTCTCGCAAATCGAATGGCGTATCTGCAACAGAAGCAATCTCGCCGGTCGGCAAACCATCGGCGTTGCCAGGTAAATAATGGTCTGCATTTACCCGCAACATATGGTCCGTCGTCAAGCCGTTACCATTCCCGTTCAAATTGAAATACGCATGGTTGGTTAAATTGACAATGGTACTTTTATCTGTGAGAGCGCGGTAGGCAATCGTTAATTCGTCATCATCTGTTAATGTATAAATCACAGTGATATCAAGCGTACCGGGATACGAAGACTCGCCATCTGGACTTGTATAATAAAAGCTTACCGAGTTTGCCTCTTCATCAATCTCAGCATCCCATATCTTAATATTGAGACCATCTAAGCCCCCATGCAGATGGTTTACACCATCATTGCAATCAAGCTGATACTCTGTTCCATCGATTGAAAATTTTCCCTCGCCGATGCGATTTGCATAGCGCCCTGTGGTGCATGAAAAATACGGATTATCGGCTGAGCGGTAGCCAGCAAAGCTATCATAGCCTAAAATGATATCATCGAAATTGCCATCGCTGTCCGGCACCCGCATATCGAGCCAGGTGGCGCCAAAATTGCCAAGAGATGCACTCAGGCCATTTTTGTTTGTCAGCGTATAGCGGAAGACCGCCTGCCCCTCTTCAATTCCAAATTCGTCTACTTCTATCGACATACATATACCCTTCTATGCTGAAAACTTTTTAATTGTTTCAGCGATAATTTTTAAGCCTTTACGAACATCCGCCTCATCTTGTGAGTAACTGATTCGTATGCATTGATTTTTATGCTCCCACTCATCATTTAAGCCCGGGAAAAAATAATGCCCCGAAACAATAAGTACGCCTTCTGTTTTTAGATATTCATACAATTCTTGATTTGTTATGCTCAAAGCTGGAAACCACATCCACAAAAACATTGCACCCTCAGGCTTATGTATAAATGCCTCTGAGCCCGCAAAAAATTCGTCAAATGCAGCCACGGCCAATTCCATCTTTGCCTTATAATACGGCTGTATCACCGTATTGCTTATCTTGGTAATATCAGCATTCTTCATCATGTCGTATGCCAGATA
>JABSQK010000011.1 GCA_013215875.1 Lentisphaeria bacterium | reverse complement strand
GCCCTTCCTCTATCTTATTACGCTCACTTAATTGATAGTCCTCCATATACTGCAGAGACGATTCCATGCGACTAACATTGGTTTCTACGGGTATGGAATTTACCAGGGTAACAGACGGCATCTTTTCAAACTTAAAGTCATGAATCCCCCGCTCGCGAAGACTTTGTTCATCTCCCGGCGAATATGAAAGAACGGAACTACCGGCAGAAAGTAGATTCATTATATTACGCAACAAGGGAACGATGGATAATGACGTTGGGAAATCACTCCATTCCGGTGAGAGGTTAACTGCAAAGCAAAAAAGGTGCCCATTGCCTAATGTTTCATGCGTAAGTAAAGCATCGCCATTGGGAGCGGAAAAGATGGCATTTTTGGGATCAGGCAATTTAAAGCGAATATGCCTGTAAATCGGCAGGTAATTCAGATCACTGCGCCCGTCTACAAATATCGACATGACCTGACTATCCTTATTAACTGAGCCTATAAAGTAGGCTTTAAGTTTGTTGAAATCACCATGAATTCCATTGTACTTAACCTGACTCATCTTAAATTTATTCAAACGGGACAAAGATGCATCGGATTTTTTTCCGGAAAAATAAATCAATAAGCCGCCATTTTTCATCCACTGATTTAAAGCCTTCATTTGTGTGTCATTTAGCGCGTAGATCGAATCGGTACTATAGATGATCTGATAGTGCTCGAGACTATCAGCGGTGATCGTGTTTGCTTTAAGGAAGCTGCAAGCAAAATGTGTATAGCCCGACTCCTTTATGCTAATAATCTTTTTAAGAAAGAATTCTTCAATGGCCTTATCTTTTTTCGAATCACTGATGACAGCCACTTGTACAGCGGTTTCATTAGCAATCCAAAAAGCATAGCTGTTATCTCCCGTTATTTGATCGTTTATATCTAATCTTGCCGTTGCAGTATTTGATGGTGGGTTTACCAGGGTGAATATTTCCAAATGAGTTGCCGAGGCCTGTACGGTGATATCACTTTTCATTTCCAGTTGGCCTGCTCTTAAAATCAACGGGCAGCTCAGCTTGTTTAATCCATAGTTTTTCACAGTAACGGTACACTGAATAAGCTTTTGTTTTTTTGATTTCATGCGCTCAAAAGATACCGAAAGTATAGCAAGATTTTCCTTTTGAGGATTTTCTTTTTTAACAAATTTTATATGTACTGAAGGATCAATTATAGTTAAATCGCGCTTTTGCCAATCGTATTTTTGTATATCACTCAGCACATAGAGATATTTTTTTATTTCAAGTTCGTGTGAGAAAAGTGGTGTTATCTCATTAAATGCTGCATTATGATTGCCAGCGCTATAGCGAACATTCTGGCTTTTAATACTATCAAACAAGCGTGTTTGAGTCGTCCCCATCTTCAGCAGCTTTTCGACCTGATGCGATGAAAATACAGCTGCAACACGGGCATTTGGGTGGGCGGCAAGTATTTTTTCGGTTTCCTGCTTAAAAAAGCGCTTGCTATCCCCACTGGACATACTGTATGATAAATCGTAAAAGAAAACGATCTCTTCATAGGACCTGGAATTCACCTGCATCGCTTTTTCCAGAAAAGGTTTGGCAAAAAGTAAGGTAATGATTAAAATAAGTAATATGCGGATCAGCAAGAGAATTTTATCTTGCAAGCCACGCTTTCCCTTATGATATTCATTGTCTTTCATGATAAAGCGTATACTGGGGAAAATTATTTTATTGGGCACATGCCGGTTCATAAAGTGGAGAATCACTGGAATGGCAATCAGACCTGATGCAGCCAGGAATAGTGGAAATAAGAAACTCATATGCGATTACTTAGCGTATTGAAAACCTTATCGAACGAATCAGAATTACGAAGTAATTGATAGGATATGCCATTTTTAAGACAGGCCGATTTAAAGCTCTCTAGATAAGCAGACATCTTTTCGAGATACGCATCCCGTACGAGTTCGGGTGCGGTAATAATTTCTGAGGCATCTTCACTGTCGATAAAATGCTTCACTCCATTGATCGAAAAATCGAGCTCATCATCATCCAATACATGCAAGACGATGATATCATGGCGGGCAGCTTTCATGAATTTGAGCATTTTCATAAGCTTGGGATCCATATCCAAAAAGTCGCTTATAACAATGAGCAGTGAACGCCGTTTCATTTGCTCAGAGATAAAGCGAAGCATTGATTGATAATCGCAATTCCCCTCCGGCTCAATTTCATTCAAAGCCAGACAAAGCCTGTAAAAATGATCACGCCGCGACGAGGCTTCTATTTGGGTCTTTAGAGAATCACTGAATACCGTGAGCCCTGTACTATCCCCATGTTTCTGCACCAGATAACTCACACAGGCTGCGGTGATCTTGGCATAGTCAAATTTGCGCATGCGCCCTTCCCCTGCATAATTCATTGAAGCACTGCTATCGAGCAAAATATTTACATTGGTATTCGTTTCTTCCTGGTAGATTTTGAGCACAAGTTTATTGAGGCGGGAATAGGCTTTCCAATCGAGATGTCTAAGATCGTCGCCCTTGTTGTAATTGCGATATTGTACAAATTCGCTTCCTGTGCCCTGCAGAACGCCACGATGAAGGCCAGCCAAATAACCTTCGACAATCGTACGGGCAATTAGCTCGAGGTTTTCAACATTGATATAATCCTGAGGATTGAGAAGGTCAGTAACAGAATTTTTAGGCATTCAGGATTTTTAAAAGCGTTATTTCTATCAATATTACTTCACCAGCGAGAGGATGATTCGCATCGACAAGAACACCATCGATGGACATTTCTTTAATTATAGCATTTACCTGCCCCTCTTCACCAGGCATGGTAATTTCCACAGCATCGCCCAGTTCCAGGTCGATATCATCCGGAAACTGGTCGAGATCCATAAGAACCATTTGATCAGGGTCTGGTTGTCCAAATGCAAGTTCCGGGTCAATTTCAGCGGTAAGCGTATTCCCAACTTCCATACCAATCACTGCTTGTTCCAGCCCAGGCATCACCTGGCCTCCACCGGTAATAAATTTAAATGGGGCATCTCCTTCAGTCGTAAGAAAGACTTCTCCATCAGCAGTTGCACACGAATATTCAATACTCACCATGTCACCAGATTTGACTTCAGCCATAATATTTCCTATTTAGTTTATCCTTAAATATACTGTATCTTCTTTTTCTTGCAAATCGTCTCGAAAATGGATTAAATCTGTATATTGACAAGGATTTTCTGGTGAATATATTCAGTGCTTGTAAAAAACATATAAAAACACTAATTATAGAACGACTAAGGACATATAATGGCTAAAAAAACTCGTAAGTTTAAAACAGAAGTACAACAACTTCTCGACCTTGTAATACACTCTCTCTATACTAAAAAAGAAATATTTCTACGCGAATTGGTATCAAATGCATCCGATGCAATTGACCGGGCAAAATACGAAGGGTTGACTGATAAATCGATATTGAAGGACAGTGAAAATTTTAAGATAAAAATCAGCCTGGATAAAGAGGCCCGAACGATCATCATAGAAGATAATGGTATTGGTATGGACTTTGAAGAGCTCGAAAAAAATATTGGAACGATTGCGAGTTCCGGTACGAAAAAGTTCGTTGCATCTATGCAGGAAAGCGGTGATTCTAGTGCAGAGCTTATTGGTCAGTTTGGGGTTGGGTTTTATGCCGCCTTCATGGTTGCTGATAAAGTAAGCCTGGTGACAAAACGTCGTGGTAAAAAACAGCAAGCCTACAAATGGGAATCTGATGGTACTGGTGCATACACCATCGATGATGTAGAAAAAGACAGTTGTGGTACAGAAATCACCCTTTATCTAAGTGAAGACCAAAGTGAATTCCTCGATGACTGGCAAATAAAACGGATTATTACGCAATATTCAGACTATGTCTCTCACCCGATTGTAATGGATGCAACAAAGACCGAACCCGCAGAGGAAGAAGGCGGAGACCCGATCATTAGCATCGAAGAAGAAACTTTAAATTCCATGACTGCTATCTGGAAGAAAAATAAGAAAGATGTAAAGAAGGATGAGTACAAAGACTTCTACCGCCATATCAGTCACGACCATATGGGTGAACCGCTACGTACAATTCATTTTGTAGCTGAAGGTGTAACAGAATTTCGCAGTCTGCTCTTCCTACCTGAAAAAGCGCCATTCGATCTTTATATGCGCGATGAACGCCGCGGCCTACAGCTCTATGTGAAGAATGTATTCATTACAGATGACTGTAAAGAACTTATGCCCGACTATCTGCGTTTCATAAAAGGTATTGTCGACTCCAGTGATATGCCACTGAATGTATCACGTGAAATGCTGCAGGATGATGCTGTATTGCGACGCATTCGCAAAAGCCTTGTTGGCCGCATATTAAAAACACTTGCAGAAATGCTCAAGAAAAAACCTGAGGATTATGACAAATTCTGGGACGAGTTTGGCAAAGTTCTCAAGGAAGGTTTGCACAGTGATTTTGAAAATGCTGACAAGCTCAAAGATCTTGTTTTGTTTCATTCGACTAAAACAGATAAACCCGGCACACTTAAAGACTATGTCAGTCGTATGCCGGAAGATCAGACTGAAATATACTATATCAGTGGTGAAAACATAGACCTTGTAAAAACCTCGCCAATGCTTGAAGCGTTCAATAAGAAAGGCTATGAAGTACTTTTCTTTATCGATCCGATTGATGAATGGGTTGCCCAGAGTCTCACCGAATATGATGGTAAGCAGGTAAAAGCTGTTGATCGTGGAGACATAGAGCTGGACACTGAAAAAGAGCAGAAGAAAAAAGAAAAGGCCCGCGAAAAAGCCGATACGGAATATAAAGACCTCATCGACTTAATGAAAGAAGAGCTTAAAGAAGATGTAAAAGACGTTCGCTTTTCAAATCGTTTGACCGATTCGGCTTGTTGCCTTGTCGCAGATGAGATGGGCATGAATGCCAATATGGAACGTATAATGAAGTCAATGAATCAAGAGTTTCAGCCCACGCTTCGCGTCCTGGAGCTCAATAGCAAACACCCCATTCTTGAAAAAATGAAAGGGCTTCATAAAAATGACAAGAAGGACCAGCAATTAAAAGATTACTGTGAATTGCTCTTTGACCAGGCCCTACTTACAGAAGGCTCACCGATCAAAAATCCAGCACGTTTCACTCAGCTGGTTAGCGATTTAATGGTAAAGGCATAATTTATATCTGAGCAAACGTGTGCTTAAATGCCGGTTTGCTTGGATTCTTATTCGGTGCGGCTGGCACTTAACTCGACCGAGATATATCGGGCGTGTTTTACTGCAGATGGTTTCTTGACTATGACAGTGGCAACTTCGACTCCCTCGTCGCTCATGACAAGGTCGAGTATGTGTGCTGTGAGTGTTTCTACAAGCTGATATTCACTTTTAGTCACCTCGTCATAGATAGTGTTGCAAATGCTTTCGTAATCGACACTATTTTCTAATTGGTCTGTTTCAATTGCTTCCATAGAGTCAGTCTGGTATTTAATATCGACGAGGATTTCTTGTTTCTCTTTTCGTTCCCAATCATGTGTACCAATAATGACGGATAATTTTAACTTATTTATTTTAAAAACTGCCATAACAATCTCTTTTCATAATTTATTATTAAAGATAGGATACTACTTATAAGGCGTGATAAATCAAGCCATTGGTTCGTGCTGGGATTGTACGCGAAAGCCTGTGATTGCTTCATTCATGGAGCCAGAACGAAAACCCTGCATATCGATGGTGACCCAGAAAAAACCAAGGGCCTTCAACTTTTCAATAAGCTGATGGCGTTCCTGAAAACCACGCTCAATTTCATCTTCGCCAATTTCAATACGAGCAAGGTCATCATGACTGCGGACTCTGAATATCTTAAAGTTCATCTGACGCATGACTGTTTCGGCATCTGCAACACGCTTGAGTTTATATTCGTCGAGATACTCGCCATATGGAAAGCGCGAGGCCAGACAAGCAAAGGCAGGCTTATCCCAAGTGGGCAAGCCCATAGACTTTGATAATGTACGAATGTCGGCTTTGGTCATTTCTGCATCTCGCAGTGGATGTTTGACATCCCACTCTTCTGCAGCTTGATGGCCGGGACGAAAGTCACTTTTAAAATCTTCAATGTTTGCACCGTCAAGCAGTACTGCCATGCCTGCTTCTTCAGCAATGGGCCTCAAGGTGCCATACATCTCTGTTTTGCAGAAGTAACAGCGGTTGGTGGGGTTGCTTTTATAATCCTCGTTATCGAGCTCGTGTGTTTCAACAACTTTGAGCGGTATGCCACGCGCACTGGCAAAACCCTCGACAAACTCTGCCTCTTCATCTGGAAATGCTGCAGAACGGGCATTGATAAGTAATACACGACCTTCGAGTACTTCATGAGCGTAGGCTGACAGAAATGTGCTATCCACACCACCGGACCAGGCAACGGCCACTGAACCATAGCCAATGAGGATGTCTGTTAACTTTGCTTCTTTTTCATCGAGTGTCATATTTGAGTTTAGTCGCGACCGCTAAATGCCATAAGTAAGTGGATGATTGCAGTAAATACATTAAAAAGGCCCGCAAAGAGCATCAGTGCACCAGGAATGGGACTATCCAATGAATCATCATGGATAATTGATGAGGTGGCAAAAACAAGTATCAAAACACCAAAGATACCAATAATGGCACTTATGATGATACCAAAGATGCCCATAGGAAATACAAATGATAGTATAATTGCACCGATTATGGACATGAACATGCCAATCATAAGTCCCTTTGGCGCTGAGTAGCTCTTTCCGGATATCCAAACGGAGAATGTTACAGCAGCAAAAACCATAAAGGTTAGGCCAAATGCCATGTAGGCGATATCGGGTTGTCCGAGACTTACACATACGTAATAAACGATTGGCCCCAGGATGATGCCTGAAACGAAACCATCGAGCATAAGCGCTGCAAAACCCAGTATAGGGTTATGCCGGCAGGCCATGGCAATCATTGGAATTGCATTTAACAGGACCATCGCAATGATCCAGCCCATTATACCCCGATTCAAAAATTCTCGAATCGGTTCAACCGTCATTGCAAAGTAAGCACCTGAAATTGCAGCGACTACACTGAGCCCCAAAAATGCGTAGGTCTTTTTTATCAAAGTCATTCGCGCTTCACCGACTTCCCACGAACCGGCAAACTTATCAATCGTTGTTATATCTTGCATGCTATATTTCCTGTTCAAATCACGTATTTTAGTTTATATATACAATGTAGCCCGGAATTAGGCCTCATCCAGTTGTACTTCAAGTTCTTTTTCCAAAAGTATAAAGCGCGGAATATTCGCTGGGAAGAGGGATAAGTTTAAATGAGGATCGAAAACAAGTTCACCTCGAATATCCAATGCGCGGTCTTCCAATTGATAAATAAATGTATGAATTCCCTCAAAGACATAGGGAGCCCAGCCACTTATAATCTTGTGCAGTTCGTTACATGGATATTGCTGAGGTACGGTTTGCATAAAAAGATTGTCGTGAAAATTCTTCAACTTTTCCAACTCATCGACAATTTTATTTACATATGTAAATATGGCAATGAGGTTTGTCATTTCCAGCACACTCGTTAATGATTCTGTAAGCAGCTCATAAAAATTATCAATAATACGTGAAAATTGCGTGCTGAATTGTTTTACATTATAGAGATAATTGAGCATCTCATCCGCGTTGGAAAAATCAAAGAGTATTTCCCTGTTTAATGCGAAAGCAGCATGATAGTTTTGAATACGATCTGTCAGTACAATTGCGACTGTTCCAACTTCCCAGCAGAGGTGTTTTTGCAAGGCGGTGATCTGCTCCACTTGTTCATAGTCTTCGGATTCGAGCATTGTCCATTCTTCCGGAGAAAAATCCTGCGATTGATCGCGATTTTGGTATGGGTCGGGCACGGCGATTTCGTTGCCGCATGTGGGACATGAAACAACAAAGCCAACATGTTCATCAAATGCCTTGATTCGCTGGGTACATACAGGGCAGCCAAATTTAAATGCGTCACTCATAAAATATAGGACCTGGCAGTAAAGATTTTAAATAGATCGCGTTCCACTTCGAGGAAGGTTTGATAACGGTCTGCAGGGTTCCGTTGTATCATGTTTATAATGACATTACTGAGGTCTGGAGCCAACCCTTGCATGTGCGAAATCATGTCTTCATCACTGGTGGAATTAACATGCATTTTTGCAATTTCCTCTATATCAGTTGCGTTATAGAATAGTTTACCAGATAACGCGTGATACATCACAAGACCCAGGCTGTAGATCTCACTGTAGGCATGCTCGCCCTCGCCCATCAGACGTTCAGGCGGTATGTAAAATGGTGAACCCTGGATGAGATCACCAAGATCCTGATGGGCCTGGGATATGGGCATACAAATTCCAAAATCACACAAATAGGCTATTCCACCTTCTTCAATAAGAATATTCTCAGGCTTCAGATCGCGGTAGAGATATCCTTGTTTGAAGATATAAGATTCTGCAGACAAAATACGCAATGCCACCTGAATAATGATATCTTCATGAATTTTACCATGCTTCACGATGAGATCGTCCAGTGTGTTGCCCTTAATATAGCGTGTCACGAGAAAGTATTCATTGTCCTCATGCCCCGCTGCCACAGCTGCGACCATTGCCTCATTTCCACCCAATGCTTTCATCACTCCGATCTCATCCTTAATATTCTTAATAAGGGTCTCATTATCACGATGGTCTCTGGGTAAAATTTTCATTGCAAACGTATCTTCTGGATAGTCTGCGTGAAGGGCGAAATAGACTGCACCCATTCCACCTACAGCCAATTCTTTATAAAGCCAAAACCCGGCAATTTGAGCGGGAGCGAGGTTTTCACCTTCACAATTGGTGCAGATACATATCGATAAAGGGGGAACTTCGGACATCTGCAATGTTTCATTACAACTCGTACACTGAAATTGCCCCTGATTGAACATTTCTAAGAGGTTTACGTGGTTTTCCGTGTCGGACATATTTGCTTGCCTGTTATTAAGAACATATAAAATGTATCAATATATCGTCAAAAAGCAATAGTTTACCAAGAATCAGTCAATATGGTAACTGATATCAAATGAGGTGGTAATTCGCAGTACTTCATCTAAGCTCGTTTGTCCGGAAAATACTTTGCGCCAGCCATCCTGCCGGAGATTTTTGAATCCGGATTTTTTGGCATAATTCCGTATATCAACGGTAGTTGCACTGCGAGTAATCATATCTTCCAGCATTTCATCCATGAGGAAGAATTCATATATAGCAACGCGTCCCTTGTAACCAGTATTGCCACAACGGGGGCAGCCTGTGCCATGCATAACCTTTATTTCAGAGCTTTTGCAATCATTCGCATCGGCAATTTCATTTAGAATCTTTTCGGGAATTTGCTCATGCGGGGTTTCTTCGGCACACTCGGTACAAACACGGCGAATTAAGCGCTGTGCAATAGACGCATAGAGAGACGAAGCGACCAAGAATGGATCGATGCCCATATCGATGAGTCTGTTCACAGCACCAATTGAATCATTCGTATGGAGTGTACTCAAAACCAAATGACCTGTAAGAGCTGAACGAATCGCAATTTCAGCGGTTTCATGGTCACGTATTTCACCTACAAGTATAATATCCGGGTCATGGCGTAAGATGGATCTGAGGCCGCGTGAAAATGTTAATCCAATAGGCGAATTAATTTGTATTTGCGAGATACCTTCCATTTGGTATTCCACTGGATCTTCCA
>JABSQK010000109.1 GCA_013215875.1 Lentisphaeria bacterium | reverse complement strand
TCTTCTGTTTCTGTATCGATATTTGATGTGGCTTCATCGAGGATGAGTAGCTGCGGTTTATATGCCAGGGCACGGGCAAATGAGATGAGCTGTTTTTGCCCCACACTTAAACTCGCCCCGTCTTCGAAAATTATGCTGTCATATTGCAGTGGCAGTTTTGAAATAAATTGATCCGCCCCGACAGCCTGGGCAGCAGCGATAACTTCGTCGTCCGAAATATCCAGATTACCCAGGCGGATATTTTCTTTTATCGAGCCTTCAAAGAGCACGACATTTTGCAGAACGATAGAGATAGCACTGCGCAATTCAGATTTATCGAGTTTGCGAATATCGATATTATCGATGCAAATTTCGCCTTGATTAATTTCGTAAAAACGATTTAGCAAACTGGTGATGGTTGTTTTCCCGGCACCGGTGGCGCCAACTATAGCAATGGTTTCGCCGGGATTGACTGTGAGGGAAAAGTCTTTCAGGACATAGTCATCATCGTTGTAGGCAAAGTAAACATTTCTAAATTCTATCTTGCTGCTGACATTCAGCGGTTCCGGGTTCTGCGGATTTTCGATAATCTCATCATTGTCCATTAGCTCAAAAATGCGCTCTGAGGCAGCCATGGCATTTTGTAAAAGATTGTATTTATCTGAGAGGTCATAAATTGGCCGGAAGAACATTTCGGTAAACTGTATAAACATAATGAGCATTCCCGGGCTGACGGCATTTTGGAATTCAGCACCAGCGCTGTACCAGATGATCAGGCCCATGGTGATCGAGCTGAGCAATTCCACGGCAGGAAAATAAAGCGCGTAATAAAAAATGGTGCGTATATTTGCACCACGATAATCCTTGTTTATGTCTGCAAAGGCGGCCATCTCCTTCTTCTCACGATTGAAGATCTTTACGATCAGCATACCGAGTACGTGTTCCTGCATAAAGCCGTTCATACGGCCCAGATGCTTACGGGTATCCTGAAATGCTTTTCTCGCCTTGCTTCGAAAGATAAATGAGATGATCAATAGAGGCGGCAATATGCTAAGCGTGACCAGGCTCAACGGGATATTCATGCAGAACATGCAGATGAGTAGAAAGACGATGATCAGGATATCGCTGATGATCATGATGATGCCTGAACTGAACATATCATTTAAAGCATTAATATCATTCGTTACGCGGGTGACGATTTGCCCGACCGGGTTTTGGTCGAAGTACTTCATACGCAGATTAAGGGTTTGTTTGTATAAACTGGTGCGTATTTGAAAGATGATATGCTGGCCAATCCAAGCCATGAGATAGGTTAAACAAAACTGGAAAAATGCCTGCATAAGTATGACCACGAGGAAAAGCAATGCGATATTACGCAAGCCATCGAAGTTGCTTTCAACCATGTAGTCATCGATTGCGATGCGTGTGAAAATTGGGCGTATTGTAAGCAGAATCGCCACGGCGATATTCAATAGAACTGCGATTACAATCTGCTTCTTATACGGCTTTGCGTAATCAAGCAATCGCGCAATCATACGCTTATCTGACTGGGGGTGAATCTCTGACATTTTCTTTAAAATAAGCTATAGTTAGTTACCGTTTAGTATGGACGCGGGCGCTACCCTGTCAACATGGCGACAGAAACTATAACGATAAACGTATGAGTTGTAAATGCATATAGCAATGGAGCTGGATAAAGCAATTATGAATACAAACCTGGTATTTATGGACCGCCTTCAAAAACTCACCGGACTAGACCATTATTACACTTTATCTCATGATGACTTTAAAAACATGAATTTGCTGTCTGTAAGCTGGTATTTGAAGCGAACAAATATAAATTCTGATATAAAGGGAGACATTTAATCATGCCTTTTTTAGCAACATTAAGTGCAATAAGCAGCTCAGCACCACTGGCATCACGTGCTTTCATGCCATTATTGATTGTTTGCATTTTGGCCAATCCGTCCTGTCACGAATACCTGCCTGAGATGATCCAAATAAACCCGCCGGAAAATATGCTCTGGCTTGTATCCACCCAGGCATTGGTTATCATCGGCATTCTCTCTTTACTTGAGATCTGTGCTGATAAAAATAATGAACTTAAAGAACTTATGGATGGGGTACAAACCTGGGTAAAAACGATCATAGCTATTTTGGTCGGCATGATGATTATTCCTGAAGTGACTGAGGAATTAGTAGCGCCAGAATTGGATCGGGCAGGTTTTATAAGTTGGAAAACTTCTGCCATCTTTGTCACCGCCTTGCTCACATTCTTTCTAAGCAGCATGCGTGTGCGCTTCTTTAGGTTCTGGGGGGAAATGGATGATGATGATATTTTTCATATCCGTCGCATTGTGAGTTACTTTGAAGATCTTTGGGCATTTCTGGCAATTCCAGTTGTGATTGCCATGCCAATACTGGCAATTATTATCTCTGCCATATTCCTGGCAATTGCATTGCTCTATCAAAGACTTTTGCATTACCTTGATGACCGTGAACGAATCACCTGCGGGTCCTGCCAGACTGAGATTAAGCCGAGCGCCAGTGTCTGTCACCAGTGCGATGCAGACCACATTCCGCAGAAACTGCTTAACTGGAAAATTTTCCGTTCGAAGCAGGATAATGTTGAAGCGTTGAGTCCTGAGTTAGAGGAAAAACATCAACTCCGCCTGCTTTCCTCGCGTTGTTGTCCTAACTGTGCTGAGCGCATTGAGATAGATAAATATCTGAAAGAAGGCTGTATGAAGTGCTGTCAGAAACTCGACCCCGAATTTAACCCTGACTGGTTTAATAAATATAAGTCAGAAGTCATTGCCCGGGCATGGAAATTTATCATTCCCTGTACAATTTTGAGTCTAATTCCGGTATTGGGTTTTGCAGTATCAATTGTAGTAATCAAACTGTATATTGTGGCACCTCTGCGCATATTTCTTGGCATGCGCATGAAGTTTACCCTACGCTGGGGCATGCGCCTGTTGACACTGTTGTTGCTGATTCCCGCATGTATTCCAGTTGTTTCTTTGCTGGTCGTCCCTATATTACTGGCGGTTCACATACTGGTGTATAGCCGCTATGCTGAAAAACGAATTGGTAAATTAGCACCCGAGCTATTAAGAAGTACAGCAATAGAAATAACATGATATATGAGCTATGAAGCGTTTGCGGAAAAACTCAAAACAAATGATACTGTCGTTTTTGAGCCGAGTGGACACCCATTTTTCCCTGCATTGACATTTTATCCCGGCTTTGCCTGGAGTGTATGGAAATCCTACAACAAGCCTGTCGCAGAAACCTATTATAATTCACTTGGCGTATTGCATGCCTGTCTGCGCAGTGGTGTACGTGTGGAAGTAAGCGGCTTAAAGCATCTGCAGAACCTTAAACTCGATGAAAACTCCGCACCCATTATTGTTGGCAATCATATGAGCAGTCTTGAAACAATTCTGCTTCCATGCATCCTTTTTCCCTTCTATGTCTCGACATTTGTCATGAAGGAAGAACTTTTAAAATACCCCGTTTTTGGTAAAGTATTAAGTGGCATGAAACCGGTAACAGTTGGCCGTAAAAATCCTAAGGAAGACCTTGTTGAGGTGATGAAACGCGGCAGAGAGATCGTTTGCGAGGAAGGCCGGGCGCTGATTATATTCCCCCAAAGTACCCGCCATTCCGAGTTCAAACCGGATGAATTCAATTCACTCGCTACCCGGCTGGCAAAAAAGACCAAAGTACCGCTTATTCCCCTGGCCCTGAAAACAGATTTCTGGGGCAATGGTAAAATTATCAAAGATTTGGGAAAAATCTCTCCGGCTAAAACCGTGCATTTTGAATTTTCCGAGCCCGTAATTGTCGAAAACACTAAGGTTGAACACCAGAAGGTGATCGATTTTATTCAAAATTGCCTGAAAAAATGGAACGCATCCACCTAAGCCGCTGTCTGACTTCCAGGTTTCGCAGTCAATAATCCGCAAATTATCGAGCCTGAGAACTCATATACTGTTCGCAAAGTACATGGTAAAAGTTGGCTTTTGGATTAAGTTATAGCGAAGCAAAAATTATTA
>JABSQK010000108.1 GCA_013215875.1 Lentisphaeria bacterium | reverse complement strand
GGAAAATTAAATATTGCTTTATCTTCAAATGAATTTGTTGTTTCAGGGAATGATTCGAGTTTTACCGACGAGGATTCGTTTATATGTTCCAACAATGTACGAAGACCAAATGGGTAATTCTTTCTCATACGGGAATTTGCGATCTGCAAAATTTTCACATTGAGAGGGCCCTGCTTTTTAATGGTGTATGAAACTTTCTTCTTAGCAGGAACAGACGCTTTGCTTTCTATTTCTTTTTTCTCATTCTTTGCTTTTGACTTTGGCTTATCATCTACATCCTCATTGTCATCTTCTTCCTCACCATCGGGCCAGATATTACCTTTTTCATTTTCTTTTAGAAGATCCAAAAGTTTTTTCCTGATTTCTTCAATTTTTGCTTTATCGCCTTCTTCTTTATCTTGAGGCTTATTGGGTACGGGCATTGCTTTTTCTTCGGGTTTAGATGGACTGGAAGGTACTTTAAGCCCTTTTTCTGCAGGCTTAGATTCGTCTTCGCCAGCGGCCCAAATTGCGCTTAAAAAGATGATGTAAAAAAAAAGTTTCAATTGATCCTGCTTATTTGTGTTATTTCAATATTATGCATAACATACATCAAAAGGTCCGGGAGTTCTAGTACTCTGTAAACGTTTAAAAGGCTGCAAGCACATATGGGGCAAGGATATTTATAGATGACAGAGTACGAGACGGAATTTATGATTTTGGCAAGCGCTTCTTTATTCGGATGAAATTCGCCATCAATGAATAACTTTATATAGCAGGTTTGCTGATATCTAAAAAGAGAACCTAGTTGAGCTTTTTTCCTTCATCCCAATTTTCTTTTTTTACTTCTTTACCTGCTGTGTCATAGGTTATCCACTCGCCGGTTTGTTTACCTTCGATATGACTCCCCTTAATGTTAATTTGGCCAGAGGCATACCATTTTGTAAAATCGCCATCCACAAGTCCTTCATTCATTTGCAGAAGTATTTTCTTTTGTCCTGAGTTATAGTATTCATACCAGTCGCCTTCTTGACCACCGTCTTTAAAACTACCTGTGGCCTGGGTTTGCCCATCGATGAAATAACGAATTCGTTTCCCATGGGGAACGTTTTGACCGCGCTCGTTTACGTAGTATTCGGTTGTTTCTTTTAGTATTCTTTTTGGATCTTCTTTTTTGGAATCTGCTGTTCCAGATTTACCTTCAGCTTTCTTGCCTTCAGTAGCGGTGTCAGATTTTGATCCTTCTGCAGGTTTATCTTTTTTGTCTCCGGTAGCGGTGTCAGATTTTGATTCATCTGCAGGTTTATCTTTCTTGTCTTCGGTGGCGTCGGATTTTGATCCTTCTGCAGGTTTATCTACTTCGGCTTTCTCACTTAAGCCTGAGGCCTTCCAGTCTTTTAATTCTTGAGCAGAGTAATACACCTTTAGTAACATTATTTCCCCGCGTACAGGCTCTTTCTTAGAACATGAGTTTAAAATCGACAGTGCTAAAATTGCTATTAGTATTTGTTTCATAATTCTTCCAATTTTTAATTTATAGATAAAAAGTAGATAAGAACTGTCGAAAATCAACAGTTAATTATTCATCCTCTTCTTCCCCATCGCCATCTTCGCCACCTGCCTCATCATCGCCATCATCGCCTCCACCTGCCTCATCACATTGTGTGAGCTTAATTTTAAGTTCTTCAAGTTTATTCTCGTAATCATCAGCAAGTTCTTCACAGTCCTCAATTGTTCCCTTTGCTTTTGTACATTCGCTATTCTCCAAATAATGCTCCGCTAGCTGGTAGAGTAGACTTAGTTTTCCAGATGCTCCCAGTGCGCCAGATTCCTTATCCCTCTCAATTGCTTCCTGGGCAAATTCCATTGCTTGCTTGGTATTGCCATCTTTCAGATGGGCTTTAGCCATAAGAAGACTGGCAAAGGCACTATCCTCTTCCCGCTGTGCCAGTGAACGGGCAATAAAACCGGCATTATTTACACCCCCGGTAAAGTTTTTAATCAATTGTTCATAGCCTTTTATTTTTGGAATTGACCGGTTTACAGAAGCATCGTCAGCCAGGCTCCTAAATGCTGCATCTGCACCCACAGCATCTGATGACCAATCATAAATTTTTTCTGCGTATAAGAGTGCCTCTTTATATTGCCTTCGTACCAAATGGGCCTTCAATAATTCATCATAGAGAGGTAAATAATCCGGATTTGTTTCCAGTATTCCCTCATATCCTTTAATTCTCTTTTTTGTACCTTTATATTTCTCAACTTTTTTGATTTCTCTATCTCTCTCCGACTTCACTCCATAGATCTGATAGATGCTGTATCCCGCCCAAATTAATGCAGCGAAAACTGCCAGTGAGATAAGCGATGGAATAAATGAAATAATACGCACAATCGTCTGCATTCCCGAGCTTTGTTGTTTCTGATTAAGCATTTCAGGTGGTACATTATAGCGTTTACTCATTGGCACGAGTTTGAAATACCAGTGCAATTTTCGTTCAGTGATACCCAATAGTAAGAACGTGAGTGCAGCGCCGATAATACCTATAATCCAGTTGTCAGCTCCCGGTACCATCAAAGCGGCAAGAATTCCTGCTACAATAGGAGACAGATTGCAAATAAGTGCGACAAGACCAACAATGCATGCAACAAATAACCAGCCTTTTAAACCACTAAACATCATGGCGCCACCACATAGGAATGTAATTAAAAGTGCCTTAACTACACGGACTATGCTGACTTTTCCAATTCCATCAAATGCCTGAAGACCGTAGGCACAGATAGCCTGTCCTACTGACAGCTTTTCCTCTGGCGGTGCATTTGCCAATTTCGGATCCAGTTGACTCATTAATAAGACAGGCAAAAACGAGAAAAATCCGCTCAAAAGTATTAATTGAACCAGGAGTTTTAATCGGGTTGAAGGAGTTAAAGTCAACGTATTTGATATGGCAGATGTTCCTTTGTCAGTCATTTCTTTTGCATCGGAGCCGGCTTCAAGTTTTTTAGCTTTCTTGCCGCCGGAGACATTTTCGTTGACCAGCTTTTTACCTTTATTGATTCCTTCATCAAGCTTTTGGGCAATAACATTTAATGATGTATAAAATGAATTGCTGTTCCTGATCCATAAATTGTATAATGGAATTAAAACGAAAATATAGCCTACAATGAGAATCCCATAAAATACCGCCGCGGTTTTCAATGGAGGCAGGTTGACTCTTGCGACCAGACGCGGTAAGGCTGTAGAGGTAATCAGGGCAATTACAAAACAAATGAAATAGTTCATCAAACCCATAAAGAGTGGAATTAACAATGCCAAAGAAAGGCAGCCAATAAAAATCCACAATTGAGATTTCTGCAGATAGACTTCGGTTAATTTCAAGCCAAATAATGGACCTTTAGTCATGGCTTGAGTGGCATCCGAAGAGGGCATCGACATCTGTGTGGTTTGATCAATTCCTGT
>JABSQK010000107.1 GCA_013215875.1 Lentisphaeria bacterium | reverse complement strand
CAAACAATGTACTCATCAAAGCTGACTTCTTCAGCATTGACCAGGGCGAAGTAGGTAATGGTTACTGACCAGCCTCTAGGGTCGCGATGGTTGTTTCCAATTGCGCCTAATTGTTCTAAATAAGGTACGTTATAACCGGTTTTTTCTTTTAACTTTCGCCTCGCTGTTTGCTCGATTTGTTTATCTTTTTTTATGTCAATAAATCCACCGGGTATTGCCCACTGATTTTTAAAAGGAAAGTCGGCGCGTTTAGTCAGCAATACATTCACTTGTTCTTTAATGATCGAAAATATAACCACATCAACGCTTGTTAGCGGAACGTCATAATCGTGAATGTTATAAGTCGATAGAAATTCTTTTTCCTGTTGTTTAATTGTCATCAGCGAATCTCACTTGTTACTTGAAAGCGCGCGTGCTTGTAACCACATTAATGCTAAACCAGTCGTCACACTTAATTTCCCCTGTTGTATCATTTCGCCGGCTTTATCTAGAGTGACAATATGAGTTTTAATATCTTCATTCTCACTCTCAACACCGTGTACACCACTTTTATCCAAAGCAACTTGTGCGAAGTAAATAGTGGTGACCTCATTACTACCTCCAGGGCTTAAATAAAACTCACCTATTAACGACTCTATTTTGCAGTCGTAACCGGTTTCTTCTAATATTTCTCGCTGCATAGCAACGATCTTATCTTCACCCTGTTCAACGATCCCGGCGGGTAATTCAAAAACCCAAGGGTTAGCTTGGTTTTCTAACGGGCCGACTCTAAATTGCTCCGTTAAAAGAACACTGTTTTGGTTTTCATCATAGAGTAAAACAGCCACAGTTGGGTCTCTAACAAAAACCTCGCGTTGATGAATCTTGCTCATGCTGCCATCAAATTGCTGATACTGAATGGTATGGCATTTCATTTTGAAAAAACCATCATAGCAATCAACGCTCTTTTTAATAATGTCTGAAATATTAACTTTGGTCATAATTAATTATGGGCTCCATATAAACGTTGCTTAAAAATATAATTGGCAATAATGCCATCTAAATATTGCTTCAATCGCGTTTCAAAGAGGAAGGCCGGGCGAGGAAAGTCGGCGATTAATTCCCTTATCATCGTGCTGTGTACCGGCAATCTTTCGCTAACGGCTCTTAGATTCCATCGCTCAATAATTTCCTTACCTTTATAAAATTTATTCCAAGTTTCAAAGGTCGCATTATCAGGGCCAATAATGAAAGTGAGTTCGGCTTTTATATTGGCTTTTAAATAGCGCTTTTCTAATTCATTGAGCACGTCAAAGGTGTAAACCGGATTATTGTTGTTAGCACCAAGATCACGTTCAATTGCAGAGGTCGCTATTTGCGCTATCTGTTTGTAATTCATAAAGCTTTCAGCATGAAATGCTTGACCTAACATGCTAGCCATACAAAGTCGGTCATTGTAGGCTACCATTTCTTTACCAAATGCATGGCGATAGCTAGGGACTAGCAGGATTTCATCATAGTCCTGATAAATTTGCTCAATAACATCTTTGTGTCCCAAATGCGGTGGATTAAAGGCTGATCCTATAATAGCAATGCGTTTAGTTTTCATCTTTATTCTCCTTTTATCTCGCTGTTGACATAATAGTGTATCGTGTGTACTATTAATAGTATATTAAGTGAACTATTAAAGCAAGCAGACAGTATTAGATAGAATTAGGACGAAAAAGGAGAGTAGTAATGATGACAATAGAGCGAAATAAAACCGCAACCTTTGATGTTGATCCACAATATACTTTTACGACTGAATGTCCGAATGAGCTCCCGGTTGCAGGTGGTACTGAGATAGTCAACGCACTTAATCAGCAGGCAAAGTTAGCTCGCTTGCGAGT
>JABSQK010000106.1 GCA_013215875.1 Lentisphaeria bacterium | reverse complement strand
GCTATAGCGTTCTCTTTTATGGTTAAAATCATGCAAACTGGCAAAGTCACCACTCTGAATAATAATGTTCTGCGTGGCAGGGCTTCGCGTAAAAGGAATTCGAATAAAGCCAGCTTTTTCGGTTTTGTAAACGTGGCCTGAGAGATGGATAACTGCATCTTTCACCGGATTATTATCACTATCATAAACATGGAAAATATGTCCGGCAGCACTACTTCTTTCGGTGAATCGGAATTTACCCTTGCGGATGAGTGCCCGGGAACTCATGCCATTGCCAATAAACTCAATGATGTAGACACCTTTGCCCGCTAGATCCAGGTCGAACTTTTCCTTGTGTCTAAGTTGAGGTGCTTGTTTGTAGATGATGGTTTTCTGAGTTGCCGCAACAAGACCATCCAGATCGAGGGCTGTAGAGACCTGCTGCCGGTAGCGTTTATAATAATTGAAAAGATTTATTTTGTAAATTTTTATAATGAGTTTGGGTACATTTTTTACAGCCAGTTCAATACTCACTTTGTCCTTGGCATGATAATACGTTTTGTTTTGTTCCAGCAGACGAAGCTCGATGCGATTCTTTATCAATTTACTCGACCCGTGTTTGTTAATAATGGCATACCACTTTTCTGCATCCCCCACACCATTCAAAATCTTTATTTCCGCGAAAATTCGATTTAAAAACTTTGCTTCTATATAAGGTAAAAACTTATCGGGGTTTTCCGCATCGACAAATACTGCCTCGAAAAAATCCTGTACAAGCTGAAACTCAAAACCATTCACCGCATCCAATCGGGTAAACGAAGAAAAATTGCTGGATAATGAAGCGATGTAGTTGCGATGCTGGCGCAAAGATCTGTATTTTGAATTGATGTACCAGACATTGCGTGGAATCTTGACGTACTCAAAGAATAAGGCCTCATCATATTTACCCAGTGAACGTTCATGATTTAATTTCTGTAAAATCACATGGACTTTGAGGGAGTTATAAATGACCGGCAATTTTTTTGTGTAGGCCCAGAGGCGATCCAGATAACGGGCTTTTTCATTGTCGTCCTGTCGCCAGTTTACATGGTCCGGGGGAACCAAACGTTTGATATATTGATGAACAAAGGCGGAATGATTAATCAATTTATTATCCAATTTCAAACACGCGTCCAGTTGCTCCAATGTGAGATTTGAGTGAATAGGCAGATAGCCAAATTGGCCATGATTCTTTGCTTTTAAATCAGCCATGATTAAGGCGCTTAAATTGGGAAAAGAGGGATGACGCAGTCGCCGCAGCAATTTACGACGCTCTTGCCAATTTAATCGTCCAGCAACCAGAGGAAGGGCGGAGTTTTCAAGATAATCTACAGAGGTGCCCTTAAAACGATCCCAACTAATCAACTTTTGATCCAGAGCATTGGGATAATTTGCTTTTCTGGCCTCGGCAATTTTTTGGTGATTAAATCTTAGATTGAGCTCGCGAATAAAATAATCCATTGATTTACGCGGTGTTTTGTCATAGGTAAATATCATCTGCCGGTTTTCTATCTGTTTGTATAGATGCGTGCGCCCGCGCTTCTTTACCCATTTTGCCATAAGAGCAGCAAGCTTTGCATCCTTTGTGTGCTGGTAATGTAAGGCAGTATAGAAAAAGTAATTTTCTGAACCCGGTATCAGTTCTTTTAAGGCTTTCTCTCGATCCAAAACAAATGTTTCATTGAATCCGACTTCGTTTGCCTGAATATGTGATAAAGTGAGCAAAACGAGTACAAAATAGCGTAATTTCTTATTCATGAATGATCTCCAATTAGTAATCCCAGCTAAAACGGTTAATCCAAAGCTTTATTAGAACCCATAAGCTAATAAAGTGACTGTATAGAATAACCTTAAACGTAAGGGTTTTCAAGGGGTAGAAAGCATAATAACTTTATAATGACTTTATAAATAGTAAAGAGCAATGTATGTTTATTCACAATTCAGCGCTTTAGCTTGAAATTCCTCATCCTAAAATTAGATTTCCCGAACCTGGCAAACGATAAGAAAGGCAAATAAAATGACGATAGATCAAGCCCCTGTACTGCTGACAGATGAAGAGATCCAGCGATTTATTTGTGATGGCTTTTTAATTCTAAAGCCCAATGTTGATTCGTCTGTACATACCCTCATAGATGAGCGCTTTAACTGGCTTGTAGAGAACGAACCCAATGCCGGAAATAATATCTTGCCAAGGCTCCCGGAGCTCAACCAGATACTCAATTGTGCCGTAGTTCGCGGTGCAATGATCAGCCTGCTCGGTGAGGATTATCTCATACACCCGCATCGTTATTGGCATTCACGCCCACCAGAAAAAGAAACAATGTCAGAGACCCAGATTCGTGATGAAATCAAAAGGGGGTCACATCAAGATGCCTATACACCGGCGGCACAAGGCAAGAGTCATTGTTTGCAGTTTTTGCGTTTCATGTATTACAGCCATGACATGGAACTTGCCAACGGCCCCACCCACGTGGTGCCAGGCAGTCAGTACCACAGCAGTTTAACAGACGAAGACCGTGACCGGCAAATACCGGTATTGGGCAATGCTGGCACCATTTTTATCAGCCACTTCGACCTTGCGCATGCGGGTTGTCCAAATATGAGCGGGCGCTGTAGGAATATGATAAAGTTCCTATTTCTTCGAGCCAAGCCATCACCAATTCCATCTTGGAACCATCAAGACTCAAGCTGGAAAAAGCCATCAAATCTGCAAGCGCCATACAATCTGGAAAATTGCTGGAAAAAACAATGGGACCTGCTCTGTCAAAATATAAAAGATACTCATGATCCGTCTGATGCTACTGCACTCATTTCTGATCTTGCCAAAGAAAGCGAATTGAAATCACGCATTTCACTCATTCAAAAAATAGGGCATAGTCAATCCGAATCTGCCGTAGAGCCGCTAGCTGCCTTATTAAATACTGCGCACCAGGCAGAACGGACCACGGCCATTTACGCGCTGGCAGAGATCGGCGAAGCAGCCATTCCAGCATTGATTAAGATACTCGAGGCAGCCGAACAGGGCTTGGACAAAAGCGTCTACAATAGTACCATATCCTTAAATGATGCTTGCTACGCGTTGTCGGCAATTGGCGAATCTGCGCTTGATGCAGTCTTGCCACTTCTGAAAGTGAAAAAATGGTGGTCCCTTGTAAATGCGATTCATGTGGTCAATGATTGCGCAGTTTACCGCGATGATATACGCCAAGCACTTGAAGATCTATTGGGTAATGAAAAAAGCTTTGTTGTTAGCTTTTCAATCAACGCGCTTGGCGCGATACGATCTATCAAAAGCTCCGGAAAGCTTTTCAATATTCTCGAGGGTCCTCGTGAGACTGTTCAAACCGGTGACGTTAAGGAATGGCCGGAACAATGGTTTCATCACTATACGATTGCACTGGCTATGGCACGAATGGGAAAAGAACTCACTGAATTTGAAGCGCGCATAATTCCACAGCTGGATCATGAGTTCGGTCAGGCTGCCATAATGTTTACCGAAACACTCAAGCGCATAGGCACGCCGACTGCATTGCAGGCAATCGTTGATGATTTAAGCAATCGTCGCTGGGATGCAGTGCTTTCAGAAAAACGCAATTTCTAGGTTTCGCTTTTCCAAAAATCGGCGAAGTGATCAATGTAACGTTGATAAAATACTTGTGAATCCGGCTTGAGGTCATCAAGAAATCCGGCTTCAGAAAAATAGGGAGTGGTTGTGAAGTAATCTTCCTTGGCATATGACGGACTCGTATAGGTTAGCATGAGCGATCGCCGTTTTTTGTCCGTATGGTAACGCCCGCGATGCAATCCATTTGCATTAAACGCGGCAACATCACCCGGCTTTAAATGAAAGCGCAGGGCATTTGGCATTTCATCGGTTTGGTTATTTTTCTGATCATCCTCAATGCGAATGCGGAACTCCTCTGGCGTATCCCAGCGCAGATGTGAGCCGGGAACATATTCGCTGTCCGAACTTTCAACAAGCGGCAAAAATAACTGGATACCGGTTTGGGGTGGATTATCATCGATTATCTTACGTTGTTCATCTAAATCTGGATTTGTAAATTGTACATCTCTGTGCCAGTTGCCATTTTCATGCTTTGTTTTGGGCTCGTACCAATACGTACTGCAACGGTAGAGCACATCCTCACCAAGTACTGCATTAGCAATTTCAAGAATGCGCGGGTCTGCAAATAGGTCGAGCAGGGCAATTTGATCGGCGCGATGAGTTTCATGATACGCAGAGTTTTCAATTTTTCGCATACTGTGTCCATTTACGTAACCAGGCTCGCCACTCTCTGGATTGTTTTCCAAAAAGGAGTCTAGCACACGATTGCAGATTTCCAGATACGGTTTGCACTCATCTTCAGGAATCACGCCGGGTACATTTATATAACCGTTGCTTTCCCATTGTTTATAATAGTCATTTGTCATTCAATTCTCCATTAAAGTATTTTCATCATTAGTTCAAAAATTTTATCCACTTCTTTCCTGGTATACTCATCCATGGTAAGGGAAAATGGCTGGCGCATATTTTGATTGACAAATATGCCGCGTTTTTCCATGAGGTATTTTTCGATCAGTAAATAACTGTCGAGGCCTGATTGCGCCTGTTGTACCATCATGGCGGTAACTGGCAAATAGAGCTGGTAGATCCGTTCCCCGTCACCAATCTCCAAGGCCCGCCATAACTCGGCAATAATATCAAGAATATCGCATCCAGGCATCGTCCCGGCAATTCCGCGTTTATAACTTTCGACCAGGTGTACCCCACCGGCGCCGACAAATACCTTTGCTTCAGAATTTGTGCATTCATTTAACTGACTGATATTTGGGCCAATTGGATTCGCTTCTGGTTTAAAGAATATCTTGTCGGGTCCGAATTCATGGAAGATTTCCAATTGCAGAGCAATACCCAGTGGACTGCCTAAATAACCGGAAGCATCCTGAATAATCAAAGGAATATCAATGCTCTGAGCAATTGCTTTAAAATATTCGGCCTTGGCAGTTGCAGGCAAGGCGGTTGCCACAGGGGCAATCGCCATCACAGCATTACAGCCATTTTTCTCTGCGGCCTCAGCGAGTTTAATCGATTCTTTAATTGATTCAGTGCCGACACTGGCAACCACCACACCACGGTCATTGTTCATCGCTGCAAGTTGTTTATTTAATTCGAGACGCTCGTATTGCTCGAGGCGCAAAAATTCAGATACCATTGCTGAACAATAACCATGACTGCCAGTTTCAAAAACCCAGTCAATTTCTTTCTCCAAAATTTTGTAATCAATAGTATTATTGTTCTTAAAAGGAGTATGTACGATGGGCAGTACGCCTTTAATCTCTTTCATAGCTTTTACTCCTTTTTACAAAGTCATGTTCATAACCTATATGCGCTAATAAGGCTTTTCGCGCTTGGGAGAGATCCTTATCAAGTACTGCCTGAAGAATCGCACAATGCTCTCTAGATGCCTTACGACACAGCTTCGCATTATTCGATTCCCAATCAAAGAATAATTCATAGTAGGGCGCATTCTGCTTGAAAAATGTTTCGATATAGCGATTGCCACTTGTTTCTATGATATAGGCGTGTAGACGGTTGTCTTCCACTGGAACTTTTGCTCGCAGGGCTCGTTTATTATTTTGCAACATGTCATTTATTAGATCTGTATCCAATGAATCAAATGATTCACACAAGGCCAAGTCTTCGAGCGTTTTTCGTACTTTGATAAAGTGTTTCATATCATCTTGGCGAAAGGGAATAACTTTCCAGCCACAGCGCGGAATATGTTCAAGCAATCCACGTCCCGCATACGTCATGAAAATCTGGCGCAAACGACTGCGACCAATACCAAAGTCCCCAGCAAGCTGTTCTTCACGCAAATAGTCCCCATGACCTGAAAGGGAATAGTCGATGAGCAGATTGAGAAGTTTTTGTTCACTGCCGCCCACAGACTTAGATTGCTTTAATTGTTTTTGTATCTGATTGACGGATTTCTTTGCTGGTTTCTTAGACACACTAAGACGGCCATTGGTCGATTTTACCAGCAAGCCATCAATAATTAGCTTCTCCACCGCCTGACGTACCGGACGTGTGCTACTGCCAAAATGTGCCGCCAATGAAGGCAATGTCAATATTGGTAGCTTGCGGCTTTCAATGATGCGCAATGCCAAATCTCTATAGATCGAATCCATTAATTTCATGACACTAAATAAACAGCATAATATTTCAATTACAAGTTGACATCGCACACAATGTCAAATATAGTTGGAAAAAATTAACCGGGAACTGAACATATGAAAATAGTAAAAATAGAAACACATGTTTGTAATGCGCGCATGCGTAACTGGATATTTGTTAAAGTAATTACCGACCAAGATGGCCTTTATGGCTGGGGGGAAGCGACACTCGAGTGGCATACCCGTGGTGTAGTAGGTGCAATTGAGGATCTAAATGATCTACTTGTTGGTGAAGACCCTACCCGGATTGAATTTTTATGGCAGAAGATGTATCGTCAGCATTTCTGGCATGGCAATGGTATTGTCCGTTCTACAGCTATATCCGGAATCGACCTCGCGCTCTGGGACATCCAGGGCAAGGTCGCCAATATGCCCTGTCATCGCCTATGGGGCGGTCATGTGCGCGATTACATCCGCACCTACTCCCACCTGGGTGGTGGCAAAATGGAAGATTTTTATAATACCTCTACTGATAATGCCAAACGTTTCGGAGAACTCGCACAGGAAATGGTAGAAGCTGGCTTTACTGCAATGAAGTGCATGGCTGTACCAGAGACTATGCCATTGGAAGGGCAAAAACCCATACGTGCCGCCGCAGCAGTGATTGAAGCAATCCGCGATGCGGTTGGTATGGATATCGATCTTATGGTCGACTGCCATGCACGACCCTCTCCAGCGATGGGCTTACAATTTGGTAAAGCACTCGAAGAATACGGTCTTTACTTCTTTGAGGAACCCTGCTGGCCCGAGTCAATTGATGGCCTGGCGATGATCAATGCCAATTTAACTACACCGGTAGCTACCGGTGAACGCATGACGCATCTCGCACAGTTTAAGGAACTCTTTGAAAAGCGCGGTTGCGAAGTTTGCCAGCTGGACATTACCCACTGCGGTGGATTAAGTGAAGCACGTCGCATCGCGGCATTGGCAGAAGCACATCGTATTTCATTGGCACCGCATAATCCACAAGGACCTGT
>JABSQK010000105.1 GCA_013215875.1 Lentisphaeria bacterium | reverse complement strand
TCAAGAGTTTCTTCAGAAACGACAGGCTGGCAGTTTATGCGAAGCATGCCCAAAGCTCCTGTAGGAGCGAAAGTCTGGCAGTTTATGCGAAGCATGAACGAGAAGAGAAACGCGAAGCTAACGAAAGCAAAGTTTACTCACAAGCTCGCTTGCGAGCGGGAGGCCGGCAAATTATGCGTAGCATGCCCAAAGCTCCTGTAGGAGCGAAAGTCTGGCAGTTTATGCGAAGCATGAACGAGAAGAGAATTGAGAGGCAAAGTAAACGCAGAGCGTTTACTTTGATTGATCCAAGAGTTTCTTCAGAAACGACAGGCTGGCAGTTTATGCGAAGCATGAATGAGAAGCTAACGAAAGCAAAGTTTACTTTGATTGAGTTATTAGTTGTTGTGGCAATCATCGCCATTCTTGCAGCAATGCTTCTACCTGTGTTAAGCCAGGCCAAACTTCGGGCTCAGGTCATCGGCTGTACCAGCAACCTCAAACAACTCAGCCTTGCCTGCCATATGTATGCCGGTGATATGCAAGATTTTTTGCCTGGCGGACGCCAACCCATGATGACTGACGGATATGGTGCTTGGAATAGTCTCGGTACTTACTATGTGGCAAAGAAGGGTTTATCAGCCTTCGGCCCACAGAGCATTCTATCAAACTATGAAAAAGCGCCAATTAATATGACTGCAGCAATTAACAATGGATATCTAAATTACATTGATCGTGATTCAAATGATGGCGATCAATACGATGGTACACAACTTGAGGGAACACTGACAGGTGTTTTTCGTTGCCCAACCTGGTCAGGCTATGAAGATTATCTCGATGCAGTCCGTACGGATGAGGAAATTGTCTCATTATTTGCCACAGCATCTTACATGTATATGGCATCATATAATAATATGTATTGGGATGAAAATAGCTTTAATCAATTAAATGCAAATCGCTTATCTGCTCCTGGGAATCGTGTTGTAATTCAAGATGCATATGGCGAACCAAAACCCGACATTAGTATGAACTACAGGCATTTCAAACTTTCATCAGCTGTATTGTATCTGGATGGAGCAGTTTTGCAGTGGGAAAGACAAAAGTACGCCTATGCAAATAGTGTACGGAATTATGAGCCCGGTGGATTACATGATAGAGATTAACATTAATTAGCACAGCGTTATCCCTCATAATTTACCCCATCCTCAATTCCTATTCAAAGCTGTTTAAGCTTGTAAAACTCTTTTTATTCCATATAATTAAAGTAGAAATCTATAGAGTCGAGGATTATGATAAAACGACATAAGTTTACTTTGATTGATACAAGAGTTTCTTCAGAAACGACACGCTGGCAGTTTATGCGAAGCATGAACGAGAAGCTAACGAAAGCAAAGTGTACTCACAAGCTCGCTTGCGAGCGGGAGGCCGGCAAATTATGCGTAGCATGATTGAGCCCAAAGCTCGAAGAGCGCAAGTCCGGCAGGTTACGCGTAGCGTTACTGAGAGGAGGCAAAGTAAACGCAGAGCGTTTACTTTGATTGAGTTACTAGTTGTTATTGCTATAATCGCCATATTGGCAGCAATGCTATTGCCTGTATTATCACAAGCAAAAAGAAAGGCTAAGGCAGTTATTTGTGGCGCTAATATGAAACAGTTTTATATGGCTGCATTCATGTACGCAGACGATTATGATAATTTTTGTGTTATGTATAACAACCATATTTCAACATTCCCCTGGATGATGACACTTTCCGAATATTATACATCAAAATCCTATCCTGCCAGTGCACAGTATCCCTCCTATGGTCAAGCCGGGGCTGAATACACCTATGCTGAACTGGCTGGTTACATACAGGGCATAAATGGCCCAACAAGTACAGGGGCTTACAATATCCTCTCTTGCCCCTCAAATGAAATGAAGGCGAATCACTGGGCAGGAAATCCCCTTGACCCCGCACTCTACTACGATCGCTATGAGTTGGGTATCGGACTAAATTCACGCACAGGAATATGGTATGGTAATGCAGGTCAAATGTGGAGTTATCCTGAATCCGGCCCACGAAAATTCGATTCGATTGATACAAGTATCATTCTCTTAGGCGATAGTAATACTCAGGGAATAGCATGGGGAAATATTCATGGTTATGGTAATTTACCCAGGTGGACAGACCCGCGACATTCCAGAAATGGCACGCGAAACTTAACTGTCCCTGATCCCATCGGTTTACTGAATATTATCCGCATGGATGGTGCTCTCGATACGATCAGTGAAGACAAGCTGACTCATGATGATTTTTGTGATGATACCTGGCATGCTTATCCCGCAGACAAATGGCGCTTTTATTCAGATGGTACTCGTATCCACGGGCCATTATTCTCAATACAGCTTAGTTCGCAAAATTCCATTTCATTATCGAGTTTAGCCTGGTTTATGAATAAGTCCTACAGTCTCCTAGCATCGCTGCAATGTTTCACCCCCCTTAAATTCCTTATTATGGCCTTATTATTACTTGTAATAGCAGGTTTTATTTCATATAATTAAAACAGTTACCTTAAATAAGAACGATAGAATAGAGTGTTATGATAAAACGACACAAATTTAATTTAATAGAGCCAAGAGTTTCTTCAGAAACGACAATCCAGCAGTTTATGCGAAGCATGCCCAAAGCTCCTGTAGGAGCGAAAGTCTGGCAGTTTATGCGAAGCATGCCCAAAGCTCCTGTAGGAGCGAAAGTCTGGCAGTTTATGCGAAGCATGAACGAGAAGAGGAACGCGAAGCTAACGAAAGCAACGTTTACGTTGATTGAGCCAAGAGTTTCTTTAGAAACGACAAGCTGTCAGTTTATGCGAAGCATGAACGCGAAGCTAGCGAAAGCAAAGTTTACTTTGATTGAGCTACTGGTTGTTATTGCTATAATCGCCATATTAGCAGCAATGCTTCTTCCTGTATTATCAAAGGCAAAAGCAAAAGCCCATGAAACGACCTGTATAAATAATATGAAAACCTGGGGTATGGCCAACATTATGTATGTGAGCGATAACGATGATTACTTGGTTCCCTATCGTGGTGATCCGCAAAATTATGGTGATGCTACGCCATGGTTCTGGTTTTTACTGGAATATACTGGGGGGGTAGGCTCTGCTGACTATGATCCAGCTGACTATGACCCTTCTGATCAATGGCAGCTCATTAAGAAAGATGTAATGCCCTATCACTGTCCAAGTAATCAAGAAAATTCTCTTTGGTGGGAATCCTGGCCCAATCCGGATAAAAGTAATAATTATGGCTGGGTATCTCTTGGTATTGGCTATAATACCAATACCGGGCATTGGTACAACCCGCCTGCAACATCACACCAAGCATCTTACTACAGAAAAATGGGCAGGATCTCAGATCCCGTTTCGTTCCTGCTTTTTTCAGATTCGAATAAAGATACACTAATGTGGGGAGATCAGGAAGGAACACTTCATGATGCCCCCTGGCTGGGTTTTGACCCCCGACACGGCCGTGCAGGCGATTTACAATGGCCCTATAATCAAGTTGAATTTTATGGAAAGTCAAATCTGGGCTGGGCCGATGGGCATGTTGATAAGGGCAGTGGCAAAGAACTCACATCAGCGAATTTACGAATGTCAACATGGACAGAAATTAATATACCAGCTCCATAATCGAATTTTTGTATTCTAGTCTATAAACCAGTCGAGTCTCGTTCATTTTCAAAGATACCATCGACATATACTTTTACTTTCCCACCCCGTTCAAAGGTCACAGCGATATAGCGCCATTGACCATTTACAATCTTTGACTTTGTATGTATATCTTTATTTCCAGCGGGTTTTGCACCGGCACCAGCCCAGCCATTGATACGTATTTTTCCGTATCGGGGGTCTTCCTGGCTTGGCGGACAATCCAATGACAGGTTTGCCTGGATTGGCGGCACATGAAATATAACAGAATTATGAGCATCGTTTTTAAGTCGAATCCAAAATTCAATTGTCCAGCCCTTTAATCTGCGAAAATCCACCTTGTCCGACGCAGCCATCATCATTCCACTTCTCTTAAACCGTCTGGCAAAACCAAAACGCCCATCTTTTATCGGCGTCCCTTTACTAACATAACAGTAAGCGGTGATTGTTTTACAGTCTTGCTTTAATTCTGCGTGTTTTTTTCGTTACGTATTTTTGCCCATTCATCCGGCAGGAGCTCATGTATTCTGTTTGCCGGATGACTCATGATTCGTCGTAAG
>JABSQK010000104.1 GCA_013215875.1 Lentisphaeria bacterium | reverse complement strand
TATGTCTACAACAATATTTCTGCCAATCCCGGGGGCCTTTGGTGGCCGGCACGGACCAAAGATCCGGAATTTGGTGCACGTCTGGGATTTGCCTATTATCTCGATGGCGGTTTTAAGAATTACCTCTTCAACAACATCGCCTGGGGGCGAAGCAATAAGGCCCATGATACGGAAGCGAATGGCTACGCTTTTTATGAAGCTGTCGGCACCATTCATAATTCCTATATGAACAATACAATTTACCGTTTCCAATCCGGCTCCAGCTGGTCGCCGCGCGGCGGCCATCATAAATTTGCCGGCAATCTTTGGTCTGATATCAGCAATCAGGTTTTCACCCACGGCAAACTTAAAGAGGACAAGAGTAAGTCTTCAAAAGAGTATCCCCATGGCAGCATGGCCTATGGGCCCAATGTCTTTCACAAGATAAGGAAATACGGCCACTTCGAAAATGTCGGTCCCGAAAATAAAAAGATGAAAAACGATTTTTCATCTATGGCGTCTGCCGTTAAGAAAAATAAAACCCTCAATGGGAGTCTGGGTATATCCACCAACAAAGCACCGATGCGGAATCCGGCCAAACATGACATGCGCCTGGTTCCAGGATCCGCCGCCATCAATAAGGGCGTCAAGCACTTCGTGCCCTGGGGGCTCTATGGCATGGTCGGCGAATGGAATTTCTACCACGATGGCAAGAACATCAACAGAATCCTTGATGAGCACTGGTACATGACGGACTACCTTACAGAACGCGGGACCTATCATCAGACCCCACAGTTCCCCCTTAAAGTAGTTAATATTACAAAAGCAAATTACGTCAATGGTCCGTTGGAAAGCTGGGTGAAGGGCGCCTTAAAACTGAATGGGAAGAATCAATATGCCGTTCTCACCCATGCTGCTATGAGCAAACCCTTCACATACAAAAAAGTGATCGGTCGACGAAAAACGACGGATGCTACGGCCCGTGGTATTACACTCAAGAATCCAAATATATATACGAGTAACTTCCTGGTCGAGATCTATGTCAAAGTCACAAGTCCGGGAATTCTTGTTGAAAAAATGGCTGGTTCGGGCTATAGCCTGACTGTTAATGCACGAGGCGGAATCAGCTTTCGTATTAAAGGCAATGGCACTGCGAAACTGGACAGCAAGGCAAAAGTCAATGACGGAAAATGGCACCACATTATTGCTGAAGCGGATCGTAAAACGAAGAAACTGACCCTTTACATCGATGGTAAAAAAGATAAATCTGGAAAGGGTATCGGCGGAGACTCCATCGCCAATTCCGGCGATCTTTATATCGGTGGATCGCCAAAGGGTCGCTGCATCAACGGAACGGTGGAGTTTGTTCGTATCTGCCAGGGCACGATAAAAGATGCCCGTACAAGCATCGGCGAGTTATACGCCTGGCAATTTAAAGGACCCCATCTCCGTGATTTTGTCGGCAAGAAGCCCGATGGCAAACGCGATGCCGGGGCTTTGGAATACCAGAAATAACGCGCTGTTACCCGCAATGCCCCACCACAAGGATGTCCCAGAGAACCCTGGAAACTATGCGCGAGCATATTGAAAAAATGACGTCTGGAGAGTAGGGGAAGTCTACAACTAGTCATCAACTTCTTCATGCTTGTCAATTTCTCCATCCTGGTCAATTTCTTCATCCAAGTCAACTTCTTCATCCTTGTTAATTTCTTTAAACATAACGATGATATCTGGTCTTCCGGATGAATTAAAGCGTACAGATCCGGCAGGTATTTCCTTTTTCAGAACTTTCCAATACCCACCGCTTGAAATGGAAAAGCCCCCATCCACAAGTTCCCAGCCTTTTCTCTCTAATAGTTTAAATTGAGATTCTTTCAGCTTTATCTTACGACCATATTTCCACATGAGTGCGACGTACATCGTACACTTTTTCGTTACCCGTACTTCTCCAGAAAGCGCGTCACCCGCATCTTTGTCTGCTCTGATAACCAGGTAGGCGTCTTCCAGTTCATCCGGGAAATCATCGAGGCGGATTCTGCTGTTACTATAAACAGTTTGCCCTTCCTCTACTTTGCTAATGGAATAACCGCGAACCTTCTTTGGGATAATCTCCAGTTCTTTTTCGATTTCTTCAATTTTCACCTTTTTTGTTTTTTTAGTCGCGGGCTTTTTTGTTTTCTTGGTAGATTTCAACAGAGCTATGGCTTGTAAATACATCTCGGATTCTTTCAGAGATTTCCGTTCTTCCTGAACCTCTTTTGCTTCGTCTAGCTTGCTATTTGCAACAAGGCTTTTCTGAAATTTCTGCAGAGCTATTTCATAATTAGTCGTGAGCGAAATGATTTTTTTTGCTACACCAAGTTCCAGGATGTTTTCCTGTTTTGTGTATTTGGTCTGCAACTTTTTAATCTCTGGCAAAAACGATGGATTTTCAGGCATTGCTTTCTCTTTATTAAAGCGAGCAAGTTCTGCCTCGATAACTTCAGCTTTGTCAGCGTCATCAGACTTCTTAACTTTGAAAAATACTGAGTTTAGAGATTTCGAGTACTGTTTATTTAGCTTCCCCACTTTTTTGCCGTGTGACAGAGCCATGGTCTCAAGACTCTTCGTGTAAGTATCTCTATATGTCTGCAGGTCTTTTGCGGATACAATTCCCACTGAGAGAGACACGAGGCCGATGATTGCGATGAATCTTTTCATATTCTATTAGTCTTCATTATCTAAGTCCAAATATAGTATAACTATAGGTCTATATGCTTTTCTCGCTACAAACCCTTTCTTTAATAGGCCATTCACAGCTCCAAGAATTTAGTTAAATCTGTAATGTAAATATATTCTTGTAGCGCGATCAATTTTGGATAGGGTTATTAATAAGAAACAGATAAATAAGGATACTGCCCATGTGTATGTTTACAGGAGAAGTTGGACTTGTTTCTGACACCTCTATTTTCGCCCGGCTCTCGGGAAACGGAAAGCAGTACCTTGTATACCAGATGAAGTATCAGGCCGATACTGAAGTGGCCATGGTTCTTCCATTGCCCGTTCCCAAAGGTACAGCGGAGCATGATGTGAATTTTCTTCCCCTGGATCATTACCCAAAATTTTTCCTAGAAATGCGGGAACTTTTTGTAGAACCAGATCCGCATGAAGAATTAAATTTATCCACGTCATTTCGTGCCGCTGCAGGAGCAATGTTGCAGGTGCAGAACGTTGGTAATTTTGAGGCATCATTTGTTCCAAGCATAAGCGACTTTGAGCGCCTTGATCCACGCTTTAGAATTGACCCAAGCCTGTGGCAAGAATTACCCGACTATAGTGATTATGGATTTGCGGTATTTAAACTGAAGCCGGTGATAGGGGAATTGGGCGTTCATGCAATGGCGTTTGAATTTCCAACTCGATGGCCAGACGAGTTGTTTTACCCGACTGTTCATCTGCATGGAAAAAGAGTTTGGGCATATGACTACTTTGACCACAGTTTATTTTTTCAAACGAATGATCAGGTTTTCAGTTCTACTTATTATTTTGATGTATCCTATGAAAATGCGAACGAATTGATGCATCCCCCCGGTTCGGATGAAACTCATGGAATCGTCGATCTGGATCAACGGGTATTCAGGATCGTTCTTGATGGTGCTTATACGAATCAGGATACATTAATTGGTAAGAAAATTGCCATACCTAAAAGTAAACCTGTTGAAAAGCTTAATTCTGAATTAGATGCGAAACACAATAAATTATATATGTCAGTATGTACTGAAGCTGTTTGCAGTGAGTATGAGACCATAAGTTTGAGCAAGGTACCTGAAGGCGTAAAAACGATATATGATTTCCAGGAGGAAACAGCCAAAGTCACTGATCATGATTTAGACTACTTGATTGAAATGCTCCTAGATAAATATCGGCTCTATAAAATAACCGAAAAACAGGAAGTAGTTGGCACGCCGGATTATGTGGGATACTTCCATTTTGAAGCGGGATTTGAAACCATGCATATCACTATGAACTTACCCAAAAACCGGCAATCCTTTGAATTAAATTAGACTGTTCTATTCAACCGAAATTACCAGTAAGAACGTGAGCTTTCTTAGCGTTCATATCGCCCAATTCATCTTGCTTTTCATGTCGGACTATTAAAATGTGAGCAATCCGTCCGGAACCCTGCAGTGTCTAGCACCGGCAACTTTTTCCAGAAAAAGCATTTTAAAGTTATTTTTGAGGCTAGCGGGTAGTTTTTTTTTGCGTTAAAGGGGTTTCTGACTATAGTAAAACTAGGTGAAAGTGACGAGTGAATGAATCACGACCTGAATAGTCAGAGAGGTGAAGAATGAAAAACAAGTTCTACAGTCTTTTAGGGCTAAGCATCTTAGCTCTAATATTCACCGGGTGTAAATCTACAAGTTACCTGCCGTCAAACAAGACGACAACGTTTTGTCAGTGGGATACTTACAATACTGCTATGGAATCGTATCAGGAAATAGAAGTAAATGTTACGACGATTGCGGAGTTGAAGGATATGGGCTACGACCCGTATAAATCGCCAAACCTTAAGATACTTACCTATCTTGATGTTATGCGGGAATTCATGCCGAATTCATCCATTAAAAAAGAAGACCTTCCTTACACTGTACGCAGATGTATTGAAGATCATGAACAATGCTACGCTTATTTGTTATCGATTGAAAATATGAATAAGCAGCGCGAAGGCAATGTCGTAAGTGACTTGTTCGGGTTTAGAAAGAATACCAGAATTGAAGGGTGGACATTTCAGGCAATCATCATTATAAACAATGGTTTGGTTGTTTATAAAATTAGTTCGGGACAGCCCAAGGTTACAAAGTACAAAAAGGTAAGTAATCCCTTAGGCCCTTTGCAGTCGATAAATGTATCATCTTCTGTTAAGAGTGTATTGGGTCCTTAATCGAGCGGCTTGTTTGCTTTGATTATAACGACGACAGGTACTTTGGAGATTTGTGAATAGAGCTGCCGCCATATTTTGCTGTCATATGGGATGATGTGTTTAATTTCATCTTCTTCCATTATTGGAACAGGAAGTGCTTGGGGTTCAATCAATGCTTCAAGACTCAGGTTTGCATCAAATACCCAACTCACATAATCGCTTATTGGCCAAGCCCGTGAGCGAACCATTACAGTATCATCTTCAGTAAAACGTACATCAGCAGGCGGGTTAAAATAATCGTGTAGAAATAGGCCTTCTCCCTCTTCATCAACTTCAAGCCATTCGCCAGCGAATACAGGGTGGGCGAGACTCAGCAGCAAACTGCCACCAGGCTTAAGGGACATGGCAGCTTTTTCAATGACCAATTCAGGATCATCAGCGAAGGGCAGACCAAAGCTGGAATGAATAAGATCGTAAGTATCTTCAAAGGCAAACTCATCGATGCCTGCTTGAATGGTATTTAGCTTAAGCTTTCGATCATTGGCGAGTGACTGAGCAGCTTTCAGTTGCTTTTCGGAGACATCAAGAGCCGTGCAATTTGCGCCTTTCGAGGCAAGATAAATGGAATTTTGTGCGGCTCCGCAACCGAGCTCTAGGCAGTCTAAATTTTCCAGGGACTCAGGTAACAAGTGGTAATGTGAATCGCCTGGAACGAGAGGTCCGTAGTGATAATCCTCGCAGGAAATACGGGTCTGGTCTTGATAATCCGAAGCAATTTCATCCCAGTAGTTGCGATTATCCTCACTCGAAGACAAATTAGTCTCCGAGGATTAAGTCGATAGCCTGTTCTTCACCTTCACCAAGATCTTTGTAGATCCCAAATTCGATACCAATAAATGCATCCATTGACCATTTAATATCTTTACCATAATTTTCACTGCCACCGATGATTTTACCATCTGCAAGGCTTTTGAGTTTTATGGTAACGAAAGCTCCATCTGGATAATAAAGCCGAACATCGCCCTTATTACGACGGGCTCTCTCAAAATTTTCCTTGTTAAATTGAATCGAATTTATGTTTTTTATTGGGATAGGCATATCGACAAAACTTTTGAAATTCAGTTTGCCGTCTTTGTAGCTCACCACTTCACCAGACATTTTATCACCGTTTGAAAGATAGAGAGTATCCTTCTTAACGACCACATCTCCAGAAGAATCACCCGGAATTTTTCCATCCCAGCTTCTAACTTTTAACCTGGAAAAACTTGTTGTATAAGACTGCGAAATAAGCATCAGCCCGGTGCCAGTCGGTTTGTAGTTATATTTTGTCCACTTTTTAACTTGTTTACCATCAATAAAAAGAGCAACAACTTCACTCTTTTTATCGACATAAATGGTGACATGGGCTTTTAGGCCACTTATGCGAAAACGATGATTCTGTCCCAGTGTGCGGGATTGGCCTTGATACAGATAAAGATTATTTCCGTTGCACTTTATGTTTAAACCATCACGGTAGTAATTACTTATATTGTTGACAAATAGATTGATTGAAAAATAGGGTTGATTTTGCTGCGACCATGTAACATCAACATCTATTTTCATTTTATCAATAAGTTTCATTTTCTTGCCAATAGAAGCATTATTCATTAAATTGATCTTTCCACCTTTTTCTGTTACACTGCCTTTTTTCACCCAGTCAGATAATTTAATTTTTCTAGCGTATATGAGCGAAGAATCTTTTGATCCAGGCATGATCGAAGTAATCATTACTTTAGGTATCGTAAGTTTACCTGAATACCAAGTATCAATAATCAGATCTTCTGAATCCATAGAGATTAATTTTCCAAATATTTTATCGCCATTTGTAAGCGAGATAGATGATGACTTATTTTCGACAACCAGTGTTTGAAATAGGCTACAGGCGCGAAGCTTATCGGTGGTAAAAACGATATCCGTGGCGAGATCGGGCCGCGACCAAATGAGTTTGCCATCTTTGATGGATTCAAGATTGCCATGTAAAACATCGCCAAAGCGCAGGAATACCTTGTCGTCGAGATTATTTTTTACGCGTGCAGTTTTGGTGACCATTTTACCGGTATTGGGGTCCGGTATATCAATTTTTTTGGTTTTATGACTATTGCTATCTATTTTAAGCTCAGCCCACAGACTAAAGCTCAAACACATAATAATGATGTATTTTAACATTGTATTTATCCCTTATATTTAGTTAACGTTCGTATATTGGTAAAAATCTATAATTTAAAGCTAAAGACAGTAATGCGGTAGAGGTACAAAAGGCGAGTCCGCTGCTTCCTGACCAACTCCCATCACTGTTCTGTGAGTTTAACAATAACTGTATATTTTGTTTATTCCAGACCTCCCAGTATTTATGTCCGGCATGAAATTGTGCTTGAGATGTATAATAAAGGTAATAATACCTGTGTGAGCGGGGGGTATTTTGACTGCTATTGAGAATATAATTTAGCAACAATTTATACTCAGGACGTTTTTTCTTTCGGCTGAGCTGATATACAAGTGTGCCAATAGATGAACGCACGCCATTTGATCCATTTGCTGATGTATAACCGATGCCACCATCATTTGACTGACATGACTTATAGTAGTCTAGAATATCCTTTACACTGCTTTTGGGTATTTCAAAACCGGCATTTCTAGCCGCGAGTAATGCCACTGCACAAGCCCCGCTTACTGTGGTATCTGCACTCGAGGACTCCGGGCTGTAGCGCCAT
>JABSQK010000103.1 GCA_013215875.1 Lentisphaeria bacterium | reverse complement strand
GTCCATAGCGCGTTTGAAATTCTCAAAATTGCGAAAAATACGGGCCACTCCACCAAGCGGATGTTCTGTTGGCGGGTCGTCAGGATGCAAGGCCAATCGAACACCAGCTTCTTCACATACGGGCAGAATGCGTTCCATAAACCAATCATAATTTTCCCACATTTCATCGTCATCAATGTCTCGGTCTGTTTTAAACGCATCTGGCATAGACATGGCGCTATAGTCACGTATGCCATCAAGCCTATCGAAATTAAATGACGTACCGAGGGCGCCACGAGGCCCAGGTTCTTCACGTGATGTGCGCCAGACACAAGTCGGCATGAAATGATAACCAAGTATGGGTATCCCAGCTTTTCCCATGTTGCCAATCGTCAGGATCATATTTTTCAGTTGTTCTTCACGGCGTGGACCATTGGTTAAAATATCGTCATGAAAAGTGAAGGGAACATTTTCTATAGTGATCAAACGCATTTGATGTTCATCAGCTTTTGCGACGAGACTTTTAAGGTAATCAAGCGCCCAAAATCCATCGCCGGTTTCTGGGCTTTTCACAAGGTTTAATTGGAAATCATCACAGCCAGTCTGTTTGATGAAGCGAAGATCGTCGTCATTGGGACTAGTCATCTGCCCCTGTGCGACCCGCATAGGTAATTCGTCTAAATTTATCATGACAAAACCTAATAGACAAAATTCTATTTTCAAATGCCAAATCTAAGTTTCAATTTTGATTAATGAAAATATTCTTTTTGAGTTGATTTTTTATTTTGAGGCGCTAAGCTTTTTGTATGAGATATGGCATGCACATTACAATTTTGTAAGATGCTTCACATAAATCGTAATTAGTTTCTCTAAGGTAAATTTCATATCATTCATTGAATTATGATGTAAGTACATTAATAAGAAGAACTTACGAATACTATATTTGTTAGTTTTTCCTAATGAATCGTTTTGGCATTCGACATGCTTTGTAAGCAAATAGAAAAAGAGAATTAAAGAATAGTCCTAGTTGATGAACTAGGACAACTAAATGACCAATATTTTTAACAAGAGGGATTTATGATGGAAGCATTGATGATTCGTAAAAAGCGTATTTCAGGCGAAGCGAGAAAGGTTCAAATATTGCGCAGCGCATTACCGTTATTTGCAAAAGGGGGATTAAGTGGAACAACTACACGTGAACTATCCAACGCGGCTGGGGTTTCCGAAGCTCTCATTTATAAACATTTTCCTTCGAAAGAATCGCTCTATGAGGAGATTCAGGTTTTTTGTTTGAATAAAGCCCGGGTAAACAACGATATACTTCTTGGACTTGATGCAAATACTGAAAACCTTATGAAATGCATCTACTTCGCGGTATACACAGTATTGAACCAGGAAATGGTGCAGGAAGATATGGATGACAGCGATTTCCACCGTCTGGTTGTATACAGCTTGCTTGAAGATGGTGAATTTGCATTTTCATTCCTCAACAAAACCTGCCAAATCTGGCGTGAAAAGATTGAAGAATGCACAATTGCAGCCCGTGAGCTTGGGGATATTACCATTTCTCATAAATCCACAACGATTTTCCCATGGTTGGTCCAGCACTTAATTAACTGTTACGCGTATAAACAGCTCTCAGAAAAACAGTTGGTGGATTATGGTATAAGCGATATGATGGTTTTAATCGACGAATTTTCATTATTTGCCCTTCGTGGTATGGGCATAAATGAAGCTGCAATAGACAGATATTTCCATCCTGAAAAATTACTTGAGTTTTAGTAATAATTAGCCAGGCTAAGATTCAAAGGGCAAAATTTTATAGTCTTCGCTTAACGACAATCGAGCTCTGTTTCGGATTGAAATCCAGCATTTTATTCTTAGCTTATTTCCATATAAATATTCCAAAAGAAAGACTATACGAGTAAAATAAAAACAGCAATTATTACTGGTGGCCATTCTTTCGATTTACCAAATTTTACAATTCTATTTCGGAATATGTCCGGGATAGATCCATATATACAAAATATCGATGACTTTAGCAGTCGCGATAAAGAGAGACACGTGCCAGCTATGACTGCCTCGTCTTTTATATCATGATGCCGATTATCAGGCCAGGTATGCGGCGGCTTTTTCTGCAACATTGGCGGTGGTAAATCCGAAATGATCACGGACTTCGTCGCCGGGACCGCATATACCAAATTCATCGATTGCTAGAACATCACCATCGAGACCAATGTATTTGTACCAGCCAGTCGACCGACCAAAATCCAGCGCAAAGCGCTTACGTATAGCGTTTGGTAATACGGATTCTTTATAGTCGGCAGATTGTGCATCGAAAATATCTGTTGATGGCATTGAAACAACCCGAACAGATTTACCTTGTGCTTCAAGTACGTCTGCAGCATCCATGGCAATCTTTACTTCAGAACCGGAGGCAATAAAGATAAGGTCTATTTCCTCGGATGATTCTTTGGAAATAATGTATGCACCCTTATCAACATTTGCCGGAGTTTCGAGAGTTTCCAGATTCTGCCGTGTTAACAATAAGGCTGTTGGGCCATCCGTATTGGCCAGGGCAACTTTCCAGGCTTCTGTTACTTCAGTTGCATCTGCAGGACGAATGACACTCAGACCAGGTATGGCTTCGAGTGCAAGCTTATGTTCGATAGGCTGATGCGTTGGCCCATCTTCTCCGACAAAAATAGAATCGTGTGTAAAGATATAAATGACCGGCAGTTTCATGATTGCTGCCAGGCGAATTGCACCACGCATGTAATCTGAAAATACCAGGAAGGTTGCACAATACGGACGAATACCACCGTAGATTGCCAGTCCATTGCAGATCGCGCCCATGGCATGTTCACGAACACCAAAATGAAGATTTCTCGCAGAAAACTCAGCAGTATTTACATCGCCTTCACTTGGCATTCGGCTGAGGTTTGAGCAATCCAAGTCGGCACTTCCACCATAAAGAAATGGAATCTGTTCGCCAAGTGCAGCAAGAACTTCAGACGATGATTTACGCGAGGCGATAGATGCACCCACTTCGAATGCTGGCAGAGCTAATTCGGGTAATTCCTGGTTCATGTCGACATCCCAGGCTTTCTTCAGATCAGGATTCGCCGAAGACCAGTTCTCAAATTTTGCAGTCCAGTCTGCTTGTGCAGCAGCGCCTTTATCAGCAATCGTTTTTGTAAATGCAAATACGGCATCATCGATGTGGAATGCCTCACTGGACAGACCCAGTGCTTCGCGGGTAGCGGCGATTTCTTCATCGCCAATGGGGGCGCCATGAATTTTATGCGTGCCCGATTTATTTGGAGAGCCTTTACCAATGGTTGTTGTAGCAACAATTAAAGTAGGCTTATCAGAGCCACTTGTTGATGCAAAAGCGTCGCTAACTGCATCCATATCATGTCCATCGCAGCGTAAGACATTCCAGTTATACGCTTCGAAGCGTTTGCCGACATCTTCGGTGAAGGCGATATCTGTTGAGCCCTCAATGGTAATGCTATTTGAATCGTAGATAACAACCAGATTATTTAAGCCCAGATGCCCGGCAGTGGATGCTGCTTCGCTGGTGATACCTTCCATCATACAGCCATCACCGCAGAGAACGAATATACGGTTGTTGATAATTGCATGCTCAGGAGTATTGAATTTTTCAGCGAGCATTTTGGAGGCAAGTGCCATACCCACACCATTACTAAATCCCTGACCCAGTGGTCCTGTGGTTGTTTCGACACCATCTGTATGGCCATATTCCGGATGTCCGGGAGTAATTGAATGGAGTTGGCGGAAATCTTTGAGATCGTCGAGGGTTACTTTATAACCATAGAGATGAAGCAATGAATAAACCAGCATGGAGCCATGTCCGGCAGAAAGAATAAAACGGTCGCGGTTGAACCAGTTGCTGTCGGCAGGATTGTGGTTCATGACATCTGACCACAGAACTGAAGCGATGTCGGCACAACCCATAGGTAAACCGGGATGACCAGAGTTTGCAGCCTGTACACCCTCTGCACTCAAAGCACGTATAGTGTTTGCTAATTTTTGCTTGATTTCGAAATTTTCCATAAATAAGTCCTTTTCAATTTAATATACAAATGGTATCTTCTAGTTAAAAAATGAACTTTTAATCTACTCAGCCCCCCTGAAGAATCAAGCTCGAATTCACTTGAGAATATTCAGGGCATAATTTTAATTTTATTCGTATTTTAAGGCGCAATGTTAAAAAAAATAGTTGATTGATCGCATTTAATTTGCTTTAATTTATGAACCACCCGATAATTTCCTATTTGAGTCACTATATGATTTAAATATCTCATGCTGTTCTGCTTATGTCTCAAAAATGCTGTGAAAAACTTCTAATTTTTATTGCATAAATAATTTTGAAAGACTATAGACTTAAATTTGAGTTCAAATATGGGATAAATTTCGAATGGAAATTTCCAAACCCATTTTGGCACACAGGGTGCTTTATAAGACCCAACCCCACAGGAATTAAATGAAAGTACTGGACGACAGAATCGAAGTTGAACTTAGCAAAGAAGATGCGATCTTTGAACGCTATCTGGCTGCCAGTAATTTAGATGAAGTGAATGCTTGTATTGAAAATTGGGATTCAACTCTTCCTCAGGTAAAAGCAAGTCCCACTGCTTACCCGGATGATGATTTTAAATTTGACTGGAAATGTAAAATTACCTTTGGAACTATTCTTGCATGTAATCTCACACTACTTAGCTATTTCTTTATCTAAATCGAAAATGGACTTTGGTAAATTCCCCACCGTGCAATGAGAAGAGATTATTTTTTGATTATTTCGAATTTATTTGTGGGCTTTGTTAAGCCTGATATAATCGCCACACCCTCTAATGCCGAAGATACTGGAAGTAATACTGCCGTTTGTACGGTGCGAAGTACAGTTTTTCGAATACCTGTTTTTTTATCGACATTTTGCACGACACAGCCCAGAAGATAAAGATAGAGATAGGTGGCAAAGCAGAAAGCCCCCCCTAATGCAAGCCAAAAGGGCGTAGCTCTGGTGAAGATTAAGTTGTATAATGCCACCAGAAGAGATAATGGAGATATTGCCC
>JABSQK010000102.1 GCA_013215875.1 Lentisphaeria bacterium | reverse complement strand
GCCGGGGCAGACGATTCACATACGAACCCTTACTCTGGCAGTGGCAGACCTTAAACCGGCACAACAACGAAAAGTAACAATTGATGTATTCGATGCGAAAGGAAACAAGGTATTCACAAAGCTTCTTATAAGCTCTGATTACGGTATCGCATCCGCAGATTTTGTTTTAGCAGACCAGGTAAACATGGGGCGCTATAAAATTTCTGCTAAAATAAACGATACGGTATCTGAAAAAAATATCGATGTAAAAACCTACGTATTACCCAAATTCAAAATTAGCCTGGATACTGACCGTACTTATTATACGCCCGGTGACACTGTCGTAATAGATCTGAATGCCCGTTATACTTTTGGCAAACCGGTCATTGGGGCCAAAGTCACAATTCGCGCCAAAGAGTATTTCGCCAAAAACTCTATTCCTCAACTCTTTGGAACTACAGACGAAGAGGGAAATTGCAAATTTGAATTCAAGCTGGAACATAAATTGACAACGAACAGCGTGAATGGCAATGCCGTCATCTCCCTTGACGCAACTGTTATTGATAAGGCTGATAATCAATTGATGAAAACCAAAAAAATCACTGTCAGTAGTTCATCGCTTATAATCAATGCGGTGGCAGAAAGTGGCAAATTAGTTAAAGGGGTGGAAAACAAAATCTATATCGTTACCAGCACACCTGATGGTCGTCCCGCTGTCTGCCAACTCTTGATCAACGGTAGTGATACAGCTATTAAGACATCGAAGTCAGGCGTGGCAGTCTACAATTATACGCCGGGAAATAATTCAATAAAGATACGAGCGATAAGCGAAAATGGCGATATGGAGACTGTGAGCCGTCAGCTATCCCTGGATATAAGAGCGAATACGCTGTTGCTGCGACCCGACAAGGCAATTTATACCACAGGTGAAAGCCTCAAGCTAAAGATCTTGTCACCGGTAACTCAGAAACGTGTTTTTGTGGATGTGATACGCAATAACCGTGTCTTATTGATGGGCGGGATAGATATGACAAATGGCAATGGCGAACTGGTTCTTGATCTTGATAACAGTTGCTTTGGCACCCTGCAAGTACACGCCTATTACATGAATAATCTGAGTGAAATAATTGGTGATACACGACTCATCCAAGTAAACCGTTCGAGCGATTTAAAAGTAACTGCGGTGCTGGATAAGGATACATACCGACCCGGAGAAAAAGCAGTCATCAATTTTCTTGTAGAAAATTCTCAGGGTTCACCAGAGCAAGCGGCTTTAAGCCTTGCGGTCGTCGATGAGGCAGTTTTCGCCCTAAGTGACATGCGCCCTGGCTTTGATCAAATCTACTTTGCATTACAATCGGAATTGCTAAAACCACGCTATAAAATTCCAGGACAAACAATCGAAGAAGCCCTGACTTCTGAAAATTCGCAATTAAAAAATAATAAAATGGCGGATGCCAATGCAGTATTATATTCGAATGTCTCCGATGGTTCAAATATCGTGGGTTCCACCACCGGTCTCACATTTGAGAAGCGCAACGTACTCTATGCTAAGAAACAAGAAAAGCGCCGCGAGTTTCTAAGCAAAGCGCTTCCATATGCCATATTTTTTATTGCAGTACTGCTTATGATTCCTGTAATTTTATTTTTTGCAAATCGCCTGTGGAAATTTCATCCAGTGCAGGAAAGCGATAGTATATTATCAGATGATGCTCAGTCAAAGTTGTCACATCTTTCATGGGTTTGGACCATTGGGATATATTCGAGCTGTTTTATTTTAATCTTTACTGCCAATAGTTTTCCAGCGGATTTAATTTTTGTAAGTCTTTGTTGCGGCTTATACATGATGGCGATTTACCTTGTAACCCAGGCTCTGCGTGACTGTCCCTACCTTGAGAAATATAAAGTAGTGCGACGTATTCTGTCATGCACATATGGGGTTTACTTTATTACATTAGCAGCAATGATTTCATCTATATTTTTAGTACAAAAGACAGATGCCTTGCACATGGAATTTATTCTGAAGATCGTTTTTACTGCATTTGTCATATTCACTATTGCCGGTGCATTTCTGGCGGCATCCTTAAAAAGCATACTACCAGGGGCGACACGCGACAAAGTAATAATCGCATTTTTCTATCAAATCTGCGCAACACTATGTCCACTGATCTTTCTGAGCAAATTCCTGAGATCTAAAACAGACCGTGAGGTAATGGCTAATATAGACGAGTGGAAAAATATCAATGAGCTTGGCGAGCAGGAACTCTATTTTTCAAGCCGCCGATTGCGCACGATGATTATACTTTTTCAGGCTATTTTCATTGTTGCAACAATCCAGGCAATCATTATGCCTAAACCCGAAATAAATGGAACACTACAGTACTTTAGCTTCCTCATTATCGTTATTCTCAATATTGGATTTATGATGGAGGCACACTCCTTATATTTCTCAAAAGCCTCGGCGTTTATTGAGACCATTAAACGCACATCGGTTGCTCTGTCATTTTCGTTTCTATGTGCATCCCTATTAACTGTCGTGGCATTTCTGGCCATAATCAACAGTGAAGGAATGACTCGGCTGGCATGGATCTGCGTGGAGTTCCTGGCTGTCATAATTAATTATATAAACCTGGCAACTGTGCTCAATTTAACCAGTAATCCGAAAGTAAATATCTCGCACAAATACAATTGGATTCATCCGGTACCAATTACATGCTTAATCGCAATATTTGCCGTAATGCCTCTAGGTTTGCAGATTCATAATAAGAACAAGATGGCAGATTATAGTGGTGCAAATAAGTCCCCCGATTATTCTGTAAAAATGGCAAAGAGACTACATGTGCAAGCCAAGCGTAAGAGAGGCGGTATGCGCGGATGGGGAACCGCAGATCCAAAAGCTTCAGCCAATCTAGAACCACCTGCGATTGTAGAACATGAGATGATGAAAGAGGAAGCCATAGTGGATAATATGGAAGTGCTTGCATTTTCTGAATCACCAAGTGATGAGGTAGGTATGGGTGCGGCACTTGAAGATATTAAAGATGAAGCGCCACAGTCCGATGATAACATGGATACAGATGAGTACTTGAATGTATCTCCAGCATTAAGTGATGTCTTTGGGTCTCCCTCCAAAAAAAGCCTAGATGCTTCAAAATATTTTGCTGAATTAAAATCTCGAAAGGGAGATTCTGAAAAAAATCTAAAAGCTGGAAAATTGGGATGGCCCAGAAAAGCAACACTTAATTACAAACGTTTCATCGCGCCCAAAAGGATTCGTCGTTTCTTTCCTGAAACAATGTTTTGGAATCCACAACTTATCACCGATGAAAATGGTAAAGTAAAACTGGAACTGGATCTTGCCGACTCGATTACGACCTGGCGAATGAGCATGAATGCAATTTCCAAAAATGGAAATCTGGGATCATCTGATACTGGCATACGGGTTTTTCAGGATTTCTTTGTCAATATTGATTTCCCAACCCACCTTACGCAAAACGATAAAGTAAGTATTCCAGTATCAATTTTTAATTACCTTAAAACTGAGCAAATAGTAAAGCTGGTTTTAGAAAAATCATCCTGGTACTTATTGAATGGATCGAATACAAAAATGCTTACGCTTAAACCAGGCGAAGTCCGTGCAGCATATTTCACGATTACTGCAATAAAACCAGGACGCCATGGCCTGCTACTCAATGCATTTGGTACGGAAATGTCAGATGCAGTCGTTCGCAAGGTAGATGTAAAACCCGATGGAAATGAATACATCACAACGATCAATGGCGAACTGAGTGGGAATCTCACAAAAGAAATCGTCTTCCCTGAAAATGCCATTGCAGGTGGCAGTGATCTTTATCTCAAAATCTATCCGGGCCGATTCAGTCAGGTAATGGAAGGACTCGATGGTATTTTCCGTATGCCCGGGGGCTGTTTTGAACAAACGACATCGAGCGCTTATCCAAATGTGCTCGTACTAAACTATTTGCGTAAGCAAAAGCTGGTAAAACCGGAAGTGGAAGTGAAGGCTCTAAAATATATAAATACGGGCTATCAACGATTGCTCACATTCGAAGTTCCCGGCGGTGGTTTCGACTGGTATGGAAAAGCACCAGCTAAAACGACTCTTACTGCCTACGGCTTAATGCAGTTTTCCGATATGAGCAAGGTACACAATGTGGATCCCAAAATAATCACCCGCGCTCGGAAATGGTTATTCAGCCAGCAAAAATCGGATGGCACATGGAAACCTACACGCAGCCCATCACATCAGATTGGTAAATCAATCTTAAAAACTACTGCCTATATTACCTGGTCATTGGGCGAAGCAGGAATTGAGAAAGGCAAACTTTATAAATCGCTTCACTATATAAATCGGCAAAGCCGGAATGAAACAGATGCATATACTTTGGCACTCTGCGCAAATGCATTACTCGCAAATGGCCGAATGAATGATGCGGCTAAGTTACTTAAGAAGCTGGACAAAATAAAAAGCAGCAATGGCAAACTGGTTTGGTGGAGTTCAAGAGGACAAGGTGTAACCTACTCGCGAGGCGATACATTAAGTATCGAAACTACAGCCCTTATCGCCTATGCGATGTTGAAGAGTACTGTTGATACTAGCAATGCCTTCAAGGCATTATCCTGGCTCATTACACAAAAAGACAGTCATGGAACATGGCGCAGTACCCAGGCAACGATACATGCATTCCGGGCATTGCTTGCTGCGGATGGTGTACATGGAACCGTGCCAGATGATCTGAATCCATTTAAAATCATTATCTCAGCCAATAATAAATTCGTAAAAAGAATCCAAATATCAAATGATAATAAGGATGTCTACTGGCTTATCAGTCTACGAGAACAGATGAAATTGGGTAAAAATAAAATTTCACTGCAGACGACAGCCAAAGGCGCCCTGACCTATCAGATTGTTGGAAAGCACTATCTACCGTACGCTGACAGGATCAGACGCACAGATAAATTACTCGATATGAAACTGAGCTACAGGAGCCGTGAATTAAACAAGGATGAACTGCTGGACTGTCATGTTCGCCTACAATATAATGGCCCGGGTATAGCAAACATGACTTTAGTCGATCTGGGGATTCCTCCTGGATTTGAAGTACAAAGGGAGGCATTTGAACGAATGAGAAGTAGACGGTTGATCGAGAAGTATAGCATTCGAGGAAATCACATAATCATTTATTTAAGAAAAATTCAAAAAGGCAGACCCCTGAACTTTACTTATCAAATGAAAGCAAAGTTTCCGCTTAAAGCCAAAACACCTGTCTCAGTTGCTTATCAGTATTACGAACCAAGCATCCGTTCCGAAACCTCACCGGTAACACTGGTCGTAAAATAGGGGCTGCTGAACAACTCATAAAGATATAATTGATAAGGGTTTGTAATAATATAACGCAAAGAAAGTGCAAGTTTTTGGCCAAAGGGAAACGAACGGTTTTAACAGTGAGAGCAAAGCGGTAATTCATAAGAAAACCTTACCCCTAAAAATAAAATCGCCTATAAGCCACAATCATATCACTAAGTTCGTTAGCTTCAACTCAGCGTATTAGCCATACGCTATCGCATTGCTGCCTACTTATTAAAATGCTTGGGACTTATTCAGCAACCCCTAAAAAAGTTATCAGACGAGTTTATTCTGCCATTTATTTTGCCTAAAACGGTGATAGTAACAGAGCGTGAGAAAGAATGGCGATATAACGAATGCGTACCAAATGAGATGCGGCTCATCAGCATAATAATTTGCTAGAATAAAGGCGCAGGGAATCATGATAACCCATTCGGATATACAGGTAAAAACAAAGGGCATCTTCACATCACCGCCCGCAGTAAGTGCCGCACCAAAGACAATTGCCAGGGTAATAAAGATTTGCGCACACAAGGCAATACGAATCATCTTACTACTGGTTTCAACTAAGGCCGCGCTATCGACTTGTTGGGATAAAGAACAAATGCCACGTACCACATCTTCAGAAAAGAAAATCATAACAACAGCGACCACGCCCATAAGAATATTGGCCCAGAGCTGCGTCTGCCATACATAACGCTTGGCTTTTTCCTTATCGCCCTCACCCAGTGACTGACTCACAAGGGTGATCAATGCCTGATGAATCATCAGGGTCGACATCAATAAAAGCATGCGCAGCTGATAGGTAATCGATGTGGCAGCCAATGCCACACTGCTGATGCCGGCAAAAATGGTAAAGAAAACCACCTGGGCACCGGATCGAACGAAGTTCATTAAGGCAATCGGTAAACCGATGGACAGGACTTGTTTGAAAAATTCCATATCGAGAAAGCTGCTGCTTTTCGTTTCTTCTTTTTTCATAATCTTTAACCAAATGACTATTAGCAGCACCGTTCCTATCAAACGTCCGGTAATAGTACCAATGGCAATACCACTCATGCCCATGGCAGGAATAAGTCCCTCGACTCCCTTTAGAAGAAAATACGAAACTGGAACGTTCACGATAAGCATGAGTAGCAAAACCAGGAGCGGTGTCCGAACCCGACCGACAGAGCGAAAAAGAATGACCATGGTAAAATTGATAAAGACAAAGGTCAATCCAAGTGCCATGGGCTGCAGGTAGTCGAGCCCAAGGCGAACAACCTCTTCGTTACCTTTTAGCAATCGCAACATGGGACCGGCAAAAAAGAAGAGTAAGGGAATTAATAGAAAGCTGCAAAGCACCATACCGCGGAGGATCTGTGCGGAACAATGTTTCACCATGCTCATATTTTTGTTGCCAAGATGCTGACCGATCAATGGCATGGCGCCGGATGTAAGGGCAATCGTTAGGATAATAATAAGAAAGAGTATTTGCTGGCTTAGTCCAACCGCGGCGATCGCATCGGCTGACAGATCCCCTGCAAGCCACATATCGACCAGACCCATGCTACGGTCGAGTAAGGCATAAAGTATGTTCGGCCAGGCCATGGCAAATATCTTTTTAGATAAATCCCAGCTCGTTTCTGAATCGCTGTTAGTTTCCTGCTTCAATCTTGTCAAAGCCGCAGAATGGCTGCAGGACTTCGGGAATAAGAATGGATCCATCTTCTTGCTGATAGCTTTCCATAATGGCACAGACCACACGATCTGTCACAGCAGTAGATGAAATAGTGTGAACGAATTGATTCTTTTTATTTTCGTCTTTATAGCGTATATTTAAGCGACGTGACTGAAAGTCGGTTAGATTCGTATTGGAAGTAATTTCGCGATAACCGCCAAAGCCCGGAAACCACGCTTCGATATCGTATTTCTTATAACCGGGAGCGCCCATATCACCAATGCAAACATTCACTACATGATACGCCAGCCCGAGGGCAGATGCGAGATATTCGGCATTTTCCTGGCAGTGCTCATGCCATGTAGGCGAGTCTTCGGGTTTGCAAAAAATGATCTGCTCTACCTTATGAAATTGATGCACACGATGTATACCACGACTCGCTTTGCCATAACTGCCCGCCTCTGTACGAAAGCACGGAGTGAAGGCTGTAGACTTCAAGGGAAATTCTGCGCTATTCAAAATTTCATCGCCGTAGTAAGCCACCAGTGTTTGCTCTGATGTACCAATCAAGGACAAATCTTCGCCATCAAGTTTATAGGTCTGGTCCGCAAAAAATGGCAGATAGCCTGTACCAAACAAGGTGCTTTCTTTTGCCACACAAGGTGTCATAAACAATGTGAAGCCGCGCTTCACGAGTTCCATCTGAGTCCAGAAGAAAAGGCTCTGTGCAAGTATAGCACCCTTGCCCTTCCAATAGTAGAATCCCGCCTGAGCAACTTTTGCACCACGGGCAGCATCAATGATATCCAGTGCTTCGCCGAGTTCCTGATGATCCTTAGGCTCAAAATCGAATTGAGGCTTTTCACCAACGACTTTAAATTCGGTATTGTCTTCATCGCTTAATCCTGCGGGTGCATCATCGCTTAGAAAGTTTGGCAACCAGGCCATCTTCTCATCGATCTGTAGCTTCAGGGTTTTCATCAGCTCATCTTTCTCAGCGAGCTCAACTTTGATCACTTTTACTTCTTCGCGTGCATCAGGGTTGTCTTTACACTCTTTGCTCTTGGTATTGCGCTGCTCCTGCAGGGCCTGCACATCTTGTATAAGTTGCAGATAGTCCTGGTCGAGCTTAACCAATTCATCTATATCCACGTTTGTATCACCGCGGCGCTCCATACTATCTTTTATAAGCTCCGGGTTCTTACGCAATATCTTTATATCAATCATAAAATTTCCTGTTTTTAACAAATGCCATCATATCATAGATTTAGGGAATAATCAGGCTTAGAATTATAGTGTTTGCGGGCTAATCTTCAAGGGATGAAGAGAAATCTAAATCAGAGTGATTTAATTTTCAAATCCAGCTTTTCGCCTTTTACGGTTACCGATACAGTTCCGCCATGCTCAAGTTCACCGAAGAGAATCTCATCGACAAGCTTTTCATAGATCTCGGACTGGATCAATTTATTGATCGGACGGGCACCCATTTTTATATCATATCCATTCTCGGCAATCCAGGTACGGGCCTTGTCATCAATCGTAAGATTAATTTTCTTTGCTTTCAAACGAACATTTAACTGCCCAATAAACTTATCGACAACAATCGTGATAAGATCGAGTGTTAAAACATCGAAATGTACGACGGCATCGAGACGATTACGGAATTCAGGGCTAAATGCTTTTTCGATCGCCTTGGAATTATTAGAACTTACATTTTCCAATTTGCCAAAACCGATGTTATCCGCAGACATTTCACGGGCACCGGCATTCGATGTCATAATAACGATGACATTTCGGAAGTCGGCCTTGCGGCCATTATTATCTGTCAGTGTGCCATAATCCATGATCTGTAAGAGAATATTGAATATATCCTGATGTGCTTTTTCGATTTCATCGAGTAGCAATACGCAGTGCGGTTGTTTGATAATTGCTTCCGTGAGCTGACCACCCTGCTCATATCCGACATATCCCGGAGGCGCACCAACAAGGCGCGAAACACTGTGTTTCTCACTATATTCACTCATGTCGAAACGAATAAATGCCAGGTTTAATATATCTCCAAGCTGCTTGCTCAATTCCGTCTTACCCACACCTGTAGGGCCAGCAAAAAGGAATGATCCTATGGGTTTTTCAGGATCGCGCACACCTGCTCGTGAGAGTTTAATTGCTTTAGAGACTCTGTTTATCGCTTCATCCTGCCCGAAAATTACTGCCCGTAATGAACTTTCCAGAGTGCGCAGTTTTTCCTTATCGTTCTTTTCAATTTTAGACGACGGGATCTGCGCCATTTCAGAGACGATCTGTTCCACATGCCGTGTGGTAATTGTCTTGCTCTGTTTACTCTGACTCAATAATGCCCGGGCTGCACCGGCTTCATCGATAACATCTATCGCCTTATCCGGAAGGAAG
>JABSQK010000101.1 GCA_013215875.1 Lentisphaeria bacterium | reverse complement strand
CTGGAAGGCGATGCTGAAAAAAGAAAATCTTGATGCGGTAAATGTCTGTACGCCAAATGGTCTGCACAAACAACCCGTGATTGATGCATTGAATGCCGGCTGCCATGTCATGGTGGAAAAGCCCCTGGCGATGAATGCCAAAGAAGGCGAGCTCATGCTTAAGGCAGCCAAGAAAAACAAGAAACAACTCATCATTGGTTTTCAGTGGCGCTATGATGCAAAAGCACAAATGTTTAGAAATGCCGAAAAGAATGGCCAATTTGGCGATATCCTTTTCATGAAAGCTGAGGCATTGCGCCGACGTGGCATTCCTAACTGGGGTGTATTTGGCCGCAAGGATCTACAAGGTGGCGGACCGCTCATTGATATTGGTGTACACATTATGGAGATGGCACATTTTATTATGGGTTCTCCAAAACCGGTTTCTGCCAGTGGGTCGATCTATACCTACATGGGCGATAAAAAAAGCGCAACCAAGTCCATGTGGGAAAATTGGGACCACAAGACATATACCGTGGAAGATTTAGCAATCGGCCATATTAAGTTTGATAATGGTGCGATCATGCAAGTGGAAGCGAGCTTTGCAGGGCACATGAAAGATAAATGGGACCTGAGCTTTTATGGAACAAAGGGTGGTGGTAATTATGAGTCCGGTGAAATTTATACGGATCAGAATGACCACATGGTAACCATTACTCCGGACTACCTGCCAAACGTAGATGCGTTTAAGGAAAAAATGGAAAACTATGTTGATACCTGTTTGAATGGCACACCGAATATAGCCAATGGGCAAGCGGGTCAGGACATTCAAAAAATGCTTGATGCAATTTACAAATCAGCAGAGACAGGTAAGGAAGTGAAAATTAGTTAATAATGGGGAGCAATTTGCTCCCTGATAATCACGGGTAGGTAGATGAAATTTATAGGTTATTTATTAATTGCAGGGCTAGTCATGAGTTGCTTGGGGCTTGTCCGTTCGTGCACAAGTATACGCTATATGATACAAGGGACGGAAACGACCGGACGCATTACACGCTTCAAAAAAATAATGAGAAGCGATTGCAGAACTTGTCCACAATATGAGGATGCGAATGTTAGACTTGCTCGGTTTACCTGGCAGGAAGATGGGAAAGAGAGTTATAGTTTTAATGAAGTACCCAGAAACTGGACGACTGATAATAATTCGGCAGTACCGATCATTTATTTGCCAAATTCTGAAGACTGGCAAGGCATGAGTGATGGGCAACTAAAGTTCCAATACCATTTCAAAGGGGCATTTCTTTTGATTTCTGGACTTCTCCTTCTGGGGTTTTCCGGAGCAATATTCTGGTATTCACTGAAAAATAATAGCGCCGATGATATAGCGGATTCTCTGGAACCAAGAACCAGGTCAGGATTCTAAACTTAAAGGGGGAATCTAAAAATGCGTGGCTTTTTCTTTTTATTTGGTTTTATTATTATGGTCTGGGGATTTGTTGCAGCTTTCAATACCATCGAATTCTTTTTTCATGGCAAAGAGGCGACTGCTACGAAAGTAAAGGAAGACTATGTCTATGTAAAAAAATGCCGTCGATGTTTTCGAGAAAGAGATGAGGATAATATCCAAATTACCTTTCAATGGGAATTGGATGGCCAGAGCTACAAAGCGACTGATATCGTACCCGTTGATATGCCTTTTCCAGATAATAAAGTGAAAATCGTCTATGTGCCCTTGGTGGAAACATTTATGAAGGCACAATTGGCAAGTAAATCCAGGACAAAAGGCTTTATTCGTATAATAGGCGGGGGGATCATATTTTGCCCACGCCTGGAATTTACAGAAAAACCGGGCAGAAAATAACATCCTGATAGATAATTTGCCGGACTTGCGGCTGGGCTTACTTAATCTACACATG
>JABSQK010000100.1 GCA_013215875.1 Lentisphaeria bacterium | reverse complement strand
CAAATCCGTTAAAATGGGTCGACCTGGCGTGGTTCAGGATGGACGGGAAATATGTGCGCCCGAAAAATCAGCCATATGCTGACAGCATACCGTGATGTTATGAAATTTATTTTTGTGCCAACTGATAGGAAATTGCTTTTCTCGTCCTATGAACCACTATTGACTAATTAGCCGAATATGCCAAGGAAAACATCGAAGTAACCACGAAAAGCACTCCGACACCGCGAAATTGACGGAGGTGATGGCGGCGGGCCATCTCAAGCTCCCATAAAAACGAATTTCTTATCACGACTATTGTTTAGGTCGGGGTCTCCGAACGCGATCATCACATGCTCCCAGAAAAAGAATTAAAATAGCCTTCTTGCTCCCAGCAAAGTTTCGTTGCCCAGCTTGCCTTTACTGCCGGTACCCGTTAGAGTTATCTTTATAACAAACAAAAGCGGGTGGAAAATACTATGTTCAAAAAGCGATTCGTTCAACGTGGTATTTGAACACTTCGTTCACAACAAGTTGTGTCTTGCTTTGCTGCTCTGGGCGGCAAGCACCCGAAAAACCTTAAATCGTTAGCAACAAACTAAGGATTAAATGCACATGGGCTTACTAGCAGACATATTTATCGCTTCTTTGGAAGTCGCCAAGAAGCTAGACGACACATCATCCCTTCCTCAAGAAGATGTAGCCCAATACGGTAGAATGACGGAACTGGAAATGGGATTTATTAAGCAACTTTTGATCGGGGAGGAGTTATCCTTTGATCCAAATCTTGGATTTGAGGCCATCAATATTGTCGATGATGGTGAGAGGGTCACCACAATGTTCCCAAACGACATGATAACCATGCTCGCAAATATGAATGATGAACAAATGACGCATGTAGCAAATGGATTAGCAGAATCTGAAGAGATGCAATGCGATCCAAGTGACGTGATGCCTGTGCTGATAGATCTCAAAAAGTTAGCTGCCAAAGCAGAAGAATTTGGCCAGGGATTATTCCTGTGGAATTGTCTTTAATAAAAAATGCCCAACAAGAAGTCTGATAATTGACAAACCGTCCTTCGTCCGTTATCGTTAATTATCAACTGGGACGTTATTTCAAGAAAAAGGAAAACGGAATGAAAAGTATCATTATTTGTGTCTGCCTATTAGCGATTTCGAATCTTGCAGCAGAAGAAAATAAAGCAAAAGATTATGCTAAATCTCTATCGAATAGACTTAAGGAATTTCACAAAGAGATGGGAGATAAATCTATTGATGTTCAAAAAAAGGCCCTGCAAGATATTCTACCTAGAAAAGCAGATCTAAAAATTCTTTTTCCTAAAGATGCGGATATGCTATGGAAAAAACTTGAAGCCCATTATAAAAATTTAATTAAGCATATTGATAAAGTTGCAGCTGAATTAACAGGACGTGAATGGACTAAAATTAGGGCCATCGATGTAAGGGAAAATGATGTTTCTGAACGTTATGGAGAAGTGTTAAAATTAATACCTAAGAATATCCCAGTATTCCGTGTTGTCAAAAAGAGCAAGAAAGGAAGTGCTGGTTCCAGTTCATATTTGTTTTTGGATGAACGTTGGATACATTTTCAGGGACTGGAAGTAATACCAGAAATTATATCTCAAAAAGAAACAAAGAAATAACAAGTGCCCCCAGCCCTCATGCTTCGGCCTGAGGCGGGACGCTAGCAGGTATCAAAACATATAATGAAAAGAATTTTCCAAATTGGATTCAACAGGTGCGGTACTACTAGTCTTCACCGGTTTTTCGAAATAAATAATATTAAGTCTATCCATTGGGATGATGGTAAGCTTGCACGAAAAATATATGAAAACTATTCCCAGTCACATAGTCTTATAAAAGGCTATGAAGAATATCAATCATTTACAGATATGGTATATAAAGATGAACATTCTGTAAAGGAGGTTCATGTCGATTTATTTAGAGCTCTTTATAATGAGTTTCCTGATGCTATTTACATTTTTAATGACAGGAATCCAACTGACTGGATTGAAAGCAGGATGAAGAAAGGTAGATCTGCTGAGAACGCAAAGTGTCAGCTTGGATTAAAGACAGATGCTGAGCTTAAGGCGTATTGGTTAAAACGATACATTGATCACAAAAATGACGTCTTATCTTTTTTTGCTAAAAAGGAGAACTTTGTTCACTATGATCTAGATGAACCCGAATCCTTTGGTATGCTTATAGACACATTAAACAAAAATAACTTCAAGCTTAATGTTCTTACTTTGCCGTATGCTAACAAAACTTATAATGCGAAAAGAAATGCTGCTAGTTCAAAATCTGAAAAGGATAGACTAATGGGTGTTCCCTACAGCTACGATTTCAACAAGGATCGTTACCAGAAAAGCGTATACTCAGCAAAAACCGTTTTATCGATTGTTCTCGATGCCCTGCCACCAGTGCATTCAGCAATTGATTTTGGTTGTGGGGTGGGAACTTGGCTATCTGTTCTGCAAGAAAAAGGTGTTGAGAAAATCCAAGGATTAGATGGGCCTTGGCTCGAGCAAGATCTTCTGAAAATTGCTAAGCAAGATTTTCGTGAAGTGGACTTTGAAGATACAATTAGTTCTGACAAGAAATACGACTTGGCCATGAGTTTAGAGGTAGCAGAACATCTATCCCCTGAAACCGCGACTCGTTTTGTTGACTCTCTAGTACTTGCTTCTGATTTTGTCTTGTTTTCCGCAGCAATACCATTTCAAATCGGACAAAATCATATAAATGAGCAGTGGCAGGATTATTGGGCGGACTTGTTTACCGAGAGAGGCTATGTCACATTTGACTTTGTGCGTGGAAAAATTTGGACTGACAAACAGATTCCGGTCTGGTATCGGCAAAATATTCTGTTGTTCGTAAAAGAAGGACAAATAGATAAAGTTAAGGTTACTAGTTTAAATGAAGAGGACAGCAATTTTCCAATTTCTATAGTGCATCCTGACAAATACCTTTCAAAGGTCAGACGCTTAGATTCTTTAAAAAAGGAGATCAATAAGATGAATTCTGTAAAAGGTAGCTGGCGATAGTTTCTAAATGCATTAAAAAACTATATCAAGAAAAAAATAGGCAGATGATAAGAGACTTTGCGTAAGGAGAAAGATAAGATCGTGACCAATCACCAGTATCATTGTATCTCAGAGCATGGGAGCGAAAAAGCCACGACCAGTTTTGGCAACCGAATCGTAATGCTTGATGGCAAGATTCACATCGCATGGCAAGATGCCTGTGCGCCGGGCCCCACGTCTGGCATTGAGTATACGTACAACAAAAACTCGTACGCGGAGTATCCGGCACAAGTGCGGTCGTTTGATTTGGACTCGGGTACGTGGTCGCCTACGGTAACGCTCGCGAGAGGGCACGACAATCACTGTCGCCCAACCATGATTGCGGATAGCACCGGTCACCTGCATGTGATTGTCGGCGGTCATCATACAGTCCTACGCCACTATCGGAGTGTTGCACCCAATGATACGTCCGAGTGGGAGACGCTGGAGGAGTTCGGCAAAAATACCTACCCAGTGCTCGTGAGTGGTCCTGACGACACGCTTTATCTCCTCGTGCGCCACGATGAGGACTGGCTGGGGACGGATCTATTTATCCGACGACCTGGTGGCACTTGGTCTAAGCAGGGGTTGTTGGTGACGCGAGAAGCGGAGCATGTAGGCTACGGCGCATTCGCTGGCGGCATGGCGGTAAGCGCGGATGGCGTCCTTCATTACGTCACCGATTTCTATGAAGGGCATGGTGTCTATGACCCACGCGGATTGAAGCAGGCCGTGGCGAGCATGCGAAGCTGTGATGGCGGACGGTCCTGGCAGCGGGCGGATGGAACAGCGGTTCCCCTTCCGGCTCGGCCAGAAGATATGGATCTGCTTGAATTGTACCGAAGCACGTCACATGAACCCATGGTGATTGTCGTGGGCCAGGGCTGCATCGGTCTCGACAATTTCGGCACGCCGTACGTCTTTTACATTTCTCATGTCCGTGAAGCGGGCGAAATGATCCTCGCCTCTCCCGATGCTGAGGGGATCTGGCAGAAGCGCGTCATCGACCCCACTGTCACGGGATTCCCAGACCACCGACCCAAGGGTGACACCCGCGGTCGCTTCGTGCTAACGGCTGACGGCCAGATGCATCTAATCCTGTCGCTTTACCCACTTGACCATGCGGGATGGCAGGACGGCAAGCCCACTGAAACGCTGAAGCACCTTGACGAACCGATTCCCGTTGTGAAATTGACCTCATCGGATTTCGGTGCTACGTGGTCAGCTCGACAGTTGGACCCGCCGCGGGAGGGAGGGCTGATACAGGAGCTCAACATGGAGCGTAGCTCTGTGCACCGCCCCATCAAAGGACGGGAGCCTTGCTTCATCTTCTTTGATGGACTCAGCCGCTATCCCGAAGAGGATGAGGTCATCAATACACGCGTGCACCTCGCACCGGATGGTTGAGACGCTCATGGAACAAAAAACAGCCTTAATATGACTAAAAGAAAAAAAGTCGTTTTTTGCGGAATTATCCTGGTAATTAGCATTGTAACGCCTGTTTATATTAATGACTGGTTTCCAATGCCTCATCTTCAGGACTTGTGTCGAGCATTATTTCCACCAGCAAAACGCCCACCGGATCCTGACCCGCTTGAAGCAGCAGGGTATAAGCCCGGTAGTCCGTTTACCATTGTATCGTACCGCGCGGGCACCCCACTTTTCTCAAATCGCGGATACTACGACAGGATTGGGGACAATCGGCTGGAAGGTCTCCAAGTTCTGCAGATTCCTCGCCACCTCGAATCGTCCATAGATCTCGAGCTAGCTGGGCCTGTAAAAATATTCAGAGTATTGACAGCATCCAATGACAATTCAATTTTTTCGGACTGGACTACCACAGATATAAAAGTGAAAATTCGTGGCGCCAGCTGCACGCATACTACAGTGGTATCAATGGACTTCGAAGCCGGAATTATCACACTTAAGCCTGGTGGCCCGATGGCCACATCACCCATACTCATTGACGCCCAGTCTACTCAAATATTGGTCCTTAAAAGCAAGGGTAAATCTGCCAAGTGAGAATGGGGGGACGATGTGACTTTCGCCTTTAATTTTAACTAAAAATGAGTATGTTTAGAAATTGAAATCACAAGAATCATAAGGTCGAATTAGCAAAGGAACAGTCATGTTTTATGGGATGTGGAAATACTCAAGAGCCTGGGTCATTACTATTCTTACGCTAATGGTGTCTCATGCCCAGGATGAGATGGCTAAAAAGAAAAAGACAGAGAGCATCGTGATAACTGCAACGCAAACGTATATTAAGAAACATGGCCTGAAAGCATTTGCTGAGGAATACTATAATCTTCTGGGTACAAAACCAACCGCCGTCATAAACGAGAAAAATAAGCACCTCGCCCTGGCACTGGGATTGGCCGATTTTGTTAAAGACCTTCCCGTCAAAGTGTCTAAGAAAAAGGTTTTAACTGCTGTGGGTCCGAAGCGCTTTAAGGCTGATCGTAAATCACTATCCGCTTTCTTCTTAGAACAGAATGCGTTGCTCGATGGTGCGCAACAACAGATGCTGGGCTGGCATTTTGCCGCTTCAGACAACTACGCTAGCGTCATGAGCAACGATAAAAGACTGGTCTCTGTCGGATGGAATGTAAGCGCTGAAATCAAGGGCGGAAAAGACTTCAGCTCATACACCTTTGGCATGGTCGGATGCACTGCTCTTGCCGCAGTGGCTGGGGATGGAAGCGTGCACTTTTCTCATTTTGACGGGGTGGCCAATGGCACTCAAGTCAAGATCTTCAGCGACTTCCAGAAACGTTTTGCCAACCCTGATGTGTATGTCATAGGCTACCATGCGAAGACCCTCGCAGCAGCGGTTAAGTCAGTCAATTCAAAATTGCGCATTTACGTTCATGCTAAAGCAAAATATTTGGAAACAAACTATACGGTGCACCTTGCCCGGAAGAACGGTGAGCTAATTATTAGCCACGCCAGCACGGCTGTTGCCGGCGACTATATTTCGTCGATTCACAATGGGAGTTATGGGCGCTGGTTTGCTCATGGCCGATTCAGCGAAATCTTGCCACCGGCAGACAAGTCATTCGTTAAAACAAGCCTAATTGAGTATAAGTAATGAGTTGGGGCAAAGTTATATAAAGCATCATATTATACTTATTAGCAGCATCGTATTCACAACGGGGTGTGGAAGCATCCGAAGGGTAATTTAAATGACAGCTGAAGACTATCTAAATAGTATTAAACGTGAATCGGTTGATATCGATCGTTTTCTATCGAAAGCGTATCATGCCGATAGAGTCGAGAATAACGATGCTGGACCTATTCCAGTGAACTCGGCTGGGTCTTGAAAGATGCCTGGCGCCTGGATGGTATTGCCCAAGGTGCACTCGAAAAGTCTAAGACTTTTTATTCTTACGAAGCGGGCGGCGCCAGAAAGATCATAAACTTCAGGGAAAAAGAATCACGGATTCACAGCTATGGTAATAGTTTTACTCACTGTGATCAGGTGAGTGACGGTGAAACCTGGCAGGAAAACCTGGCGGCTAATTTCCAGGAGCCTATTGAGAATTATGGCGTGGGCGGCTATGGGGTTTATCAGGCATACAAGCGCATGCGCATAGTGGAGGAAACGCACCCGGCTGAATTTATCATCTTAAATATCTGGAGTGATGACCATTTCCGCAACCTTGATTCCTGGCGCTCGATACGTTTCGGGTGCTTTACCAGCTGTGGACTTACCAAGCCCTTTCTGCGCGTGAATGTGGAAAAGCAAGAATGCATCGAACACGAAAATCTATGCCCGACAGAAGACGCGCTATATAATCTTTCCGATATGGATTTCCTGCTCGAAAAATTCGCCGATGATCCGGTTTTGGCTGCGACACTGATCACCAAGCAGAATCAAAAGAACAT
>JABSQK010000010.1 GCA_013215875.1 Lentisphaeria bacterium | reverse complement strand
AACTAAAAACAAGATCACTAAGGTGTTTTTCACACAGGCTCGAGCCGGGCGCGTACCCGGAGATTTACTTTTACACACCACGGCGTGTCGTGCCTACTGGAATGCCGAAACTCTTAATGACCGCGCTCGGAGAGCCCGGCCTACTTTTAGAAAATCCTTACTTTTACTTAATTCTACCATTCGGCGACTGGTAGCTACTGGAATAGCAAAGCTTCTTTACACACCACGGCGTGTCACGCCTACTGGAATGCCGAAACTCTTAATGACCGCGCTCGGAGAGCCCGGCCTACTTCAATAGCGACTAACTCTTTTTTAGTACGTACCGGATGTAGCGCTTTTTTCCTGAAGAAAAGGAGGTATAAATAATTGATCCTTTTGTTCCTGCGAATTGGTAGAAGTGTTTTCGTAAAAGTCGGGGTGCCACACGGTCGATAATTTCACGGTAGGCCTTATCGTTTTCATCCATACCATGAAGGACCCGGTCAGTAATATCCTCAATCTCGACAATTTCAAAACCGGCAGTGGTTAATTGCTTTTGCCAATCTTCAAGATAGGTCGCGTCTCGAAAATCTGTGTAGAGGAAGCGTCCCTCTTTTTTTAAGACCCTGTGCACTTCGGAGAAGAACTTTGGAATATCCGGATAGCAATGAGAGGCTTCCACATTGATCAGTGCATCGAACTGCTCATTCTCAAAAGGCAAATCCAAGGCATTGCCGCAGACAAATGAAAGCCCTTTTATCTCACTGTATGTTTCCTTGTTATATGCAATGGCATTTTCAGTACGGTCGAGAGCGACATAACTGGCTGGTTTCAAGTAGCGTGCAAGATAAGATGCTCCCCCACCCTGACCACAACTGACTTCGGCAATCGCTTTACCTGAGATATCGAATGGCGCAGCAGTGGCATGGTAGAGTTGAATACAGATGCGGTTCTCTTCATCATCTCTTTGGAGTTTCAACGGTTCTAAACCTGGCGAATGGTATCCGTAATTCATAAAGGTCACATGGTCGCGACTGGCTACCCGGGCAACATATTTATACCAGACACGCCAAAGTAAATTGCTGACCCATTTGAAATCCAGAATCCAGGAGATAAATCGTATAAGCATAATCTAGCTTAGAATTCGCCGGTGGTAGACGATCCATTCGAGCACGAGGAAGATGAGTACACATAAGAGCAGTATGCGGAAGAATTCTTTTGAAATGTGCTTTTCACTGGCTTTTGATTCGATAATTTTTGTTTCGGTAATCGGATTGCTAACCGGAGCCAAATCGGATTCTTGATTGGAAAAAAGGTTCACAGCAATTTTACGTGTCGGTGAACTGGCATGCAGTTTTTGAATCTCGTAAATTCCCACTTTAGCTACAGGTGGAAATGTATAACCACCTCCGGCTACCTGAGTCATCTCACGAGTTTTACCATTGGGCATCAATACAACGGGTGCTTCTTTTTGCTTCTCGACACTTATTGATTGCCCCACACTCAGGTTTGAATTGGTCTGCATCGCCAACTGATGCTCAAAATGATTCAAGGCATTATGCAGAAAGACTACAAAGGAAAGCTGAAATGGCCAAGACGATTTAAATATATTGAAACCACTAATTAATATCTGATATTGATCGCGCTCAAACATAGCAATGATCGGGTCATTCTTACTTTTAAGCAGTATTTGTGCATCCACAGGAAATTTTATTTTCAAAGCTTCCGACATTGCCAGATTACTAAAATCGATAAATCGATTTACCGGATGTTGCGAGTCCCAATCAGTAATTTGTGGCGACTTCAATAATCCTGAGCTTTTTACATCAGACATTTTCGGGTAGCATCCAAAATACATATTATTGGCATCTCTGGCGACAAGTGGTTCTTTTACATTATTCCAGATGACTGTTTTAAATGGCAGATCCTTAAACTCTGCATATCTTGCAAATGTGATGGATTCCAGATCGATATTCTTTGTCGCATAGAGAGCCTTCTCGATATAAAAGGCATTATCACTCACCAGGAGCACTGAACGTTTCTGGGGCTTTTCGACTATTTGATACGCTACATTATCCACTTTCAAATCGTCATCGGTTTCAAATTCAACTTTCATTATACCATCTTCGGCCATTTCAGCTTCATAAATTTGCGAACTTGCATCGCCTGCTTTCAAGGAAAAAGCTCTGCTATCGAGCAGCTTATCATCGAGATAAACCAGCATATTCCCCTTAAATTTTTTCGATGGGGAAAAGTTTTTCACCCCGACAAATAGTTCAATTGTTGCTTTGCTTTTTCTCTTTCTCCGTACACTCATACCTGTAATAGCGAGGTTGTTAGCTGCTTTACCGATCATGGTATATTCGATTTCCTTTGGCAGTTTTACTTCTCCCGGATCGGCAAAGCCACCATCTGAGAAAAGCAGAAATTGCGGGCTTTCACGCGACTTGCCAAGTGACTTGGCTATCTGTAATGCATCGGCTATAGACGTGGTGGCATCTGTAGCCTCTATCTTTTTAAGGGACTTAAGCAGAAGCTTTTTATTATTCTTAAAATGAATTTCGATCTTGCTACGTGTATTAAAAGTTACGATCATCATCTCCTGACGGAAGGTCATGGAATCAATGACTTTTTCAATTTCCTCTTTTGCTTCGTCCAGCCGGGTTTTGCCCTCATCATTTACGGTCATCATAGAGGCAGATGTATCAAGCATAACGATAAAACTTTTGTTTTTGCTGTTCAGCGATTTGAGCCATGGTCGTGCCAGGGCAAAGATCAGCAGTAGTAGTAAGAGTATTTGTAGAAACATCAGCAGGGTCTTGCGCAGTTTTTGGAAGGGCGAATTTACCCGCATGTCTTCGATTACTTTTTGCCAGAGTAAGGTACTGGCAACGGTAAATTTTGAACGCTTTAGTTTCAAAAAATACAGTAAGATCAGAATCGGTAACAGGGCAAGAAATGCAAATGCCCACAGATTAATAAAACTCATGAATAGATCATTGGTTAAATGTTATGGTACTCGTTCAACGAATCAGGCCCTTTCGGCATAAAACATCCAATACCATCTTTTCAAAAGGCAGATCCGTTGAGACCAGCGAGTAATTCCCGCCCCGTTTATTTACATAGTCTTTCAAACCACCACAGAATGCATCCAAAGTTTTCTCATAGGATGTCAGCAATTTTTTGCCCACAGAGATATCTGTCGCGAATCCGAGTTCTGAATCCACCAGGCGGATATCGCCTTTGAGCTCCGGGTGAAGTTCTTCTGGCGATAATAAATGCATCACATACACATCGAAGTTGCGGCCAAATAAATTCTTCAAGGCAGGTTCGTAACCATTGAAATCATAAAAGTCGCTTAGGAGAATCACCACACCCTTGCCTTTTGTCTGCTGGGTAAACAGATTTAAACTGCTCTCAAGGGCAGTTTCATTGGATACCTTCAGGTTATCAAGAAATTCAAAAAGCGATTTTGCATTAAACTTACCGCGCTTCGCACCCCAAATCTGATCCAGTCCACCCGCAAATCCGTAGACATTTACACTATCCATTTTACAGAGGCTGATATAGGAAATTGCTGCGGCAAGGCGTTTTGCATAGTTCAGTTTATTTGGGCTGCCAAAGTTCATCGATGAGCTGCAATCAAGAATCACATGGATTTGCAGGTCTTCCTCTTCAAGAAAGAGTTTCAGGTAGAGCTTTTCCAGGCGTGCATAAATCTTCCAATCAAGGTAGCGCGTATCATCACCGCTCACGTAATTACGATAATCCGCAAAGTCTGAGCTAAAGCCTCGTCGCTTGCTGCGCCGTTCACCACGCATATTACCTGTAGAAATCCTGCGGGTGGCAATTTGCAGCTGTTCCAGTTTAGCTAGTAAGTCTGAATCTAAGAATGTTTCTGCCATATCTTCATAAGGTATACTTAAACGGCTAAAAGGACAAGACGAATACGTATTTTATTACTGCCTGGCAGATCCCATTTTACGCCGTATCAAAAGATACTCAAGATGCCCTTTGGCTTGGCCTCTTTTGCACAACGAAAACCAAGATCGCTGCAGGCGGATTTGAGATCTTCATAGGTTTTGTGAGAGACGTGTCCCTGAAATTCTGCATAGCGGTGAGCGCCTCCACGGATAATACCTCGTTTTATTGTCTTTCCGTTGGCATCTTTTCCTAAATCTCCTTGTTCATCGCTCACCCATTCCCAGACATTGCCAGACATATTATAACAGCCATAAGGACTCACTCCATCTGGAAAACTATCCACCGGCAATTTGCCACGGTCGGTGGCACCCTGAGAACGTAGATTTGCCCGTTTCGACTCATAGTGATCGCCCCAGGGGAAACGCCTCGCATCCGTACCACGGGCAGCTTTCTCCCATTGTTTCGAGGTCGGCAGGGATTTGCCGAACTGTGCCGCATAGGCCTCTGCATCTGCCTTATAGATTGATGTTACGGGCAAATCGCCTTCACCTGCTTCAAAGCTGTGGGTTTTTCTCCATCTCTGGCCAAGCTTCGGTGACATATTCATAAGCTTGTGCCAGGAACTTAAAATTCCCAGGAAATACATCTTCTTTTGAGGGATAATCAGTGTTTGATAGTTTGTGATTGATATCTTTTTCGGAT
>JABSQK010000001.1 GCA_013215875.1 Lentisphaeria bacterium | reverse complement strand
TGGCCAAGATTGGCGGCGCTGGCAATTCCCTCCCAGGTTCCCAGGGTAAACCCCGTTCTTCCCGTAGAGACCACAGTGGTGCTTACACCCCGTGCTACATCTTTCGCTCCATCAAAGGTATTCCCGTCGATATAACTAATCGAGATTTCATCGCCACCGAGTACCTGCAAAATTTTATCGTTGATGGTTTTTGCATCCACCTTGCCAATCCGTGTTGGTATGGAGCCAATATAGATATCCCCTTTGACATTCAGCGGTACAAGTATGATCGATTCACTGTCCCCTGCCCGGGTCTTAATTTTCACTTTTATCATTTTTCCGAGCCTGCGCAGGACTGGCAAATCCGTATCTGAAACCTTCATATAAAAGCGCTGCCCGGCCTCGATGTATTGAATCGTTTTGCTGTTTACATCGACGAACGTTCCAACCAGGGAAAGATTCTCAATGCATTTTGTCCAGTTCTTCATTCGAAAATGACACATGCCAATATAATAATAGGACTGATTTGCCCAGAGAGTATTTGGATGATTTTGGGTAATTTTTCGCAGTGCAGGAAATGCAGAGCTGTACATACGGGTATTAAAATAGGCTATGCCTGAGAGGAATAAACCCTCAAGATATATCTCCAGTTTTTTGCCCTTAAGATCTTTGCCCGGTTTCTTTAACTTGCGAATCTTTTTTAATACAAGCAATGCTTCAGGTTCTTTATGGTTATGCACATAATAGCGGCCCATTGCCAGGTACGCATCGTATTTCAACGGCGACTTTGGATAATTATTTACAATCGTCTGCAGCATTTTCAGGCCCTTCTCCTCCTGGCCTGCTTCGATAAGCACGGTCGCCTTTTTCAAAAGACGGCTTACGGCAAGATCCGCCCGGTCTATTTTGGCTTCTCTCGCAGCAGTTAATGTCTGCGTTGCAAGAAACAGGGTGAGCATAGCTAATAGGTACTTTTTCATCTTTAGTCCTCTTTGTAGTTAGATCTGCCATTAGGTGGCACTTTTAGTTGGTCCAGACGTACACAAGCACGACTAGCTACGTGTTTTTTTATCGCTTGTCTTATAAGCGCCTCATTGATATTCATTTCCTCCGCCTGGTGTAACCCCCAGTTCTTCAAGTCGAACATGGGCACTACTTGATTGTTTGCTTTTTGGGTAAGCTTTAATGACTTTTCGCAAGGCTGCGATCTCATGTTTTGGATTTCCTGCCCGTCTATAATAATGCGCCGCAGTCAAAGCTGCTTTCGGTCTTTCAGCTTTATAAAATTTTTCTATCTCAAACAATTGTGCAATGCATTTTTTAACAACTCCGTTCTTGAAATGGCACTCGGCAATACGGTAGAGACTTGCAGGTGCTCTGTTTGCCATAATTAAGGCTCTAATTGCTTGGGGATATTGTTTGGCATTCTCATGCAAACCTGCCAGGATCCACCATGTATCACTGGCATGTTTTTCACTCGTTTCAGTCAGCTTATAGCCCAGCTTAAATGCCGCTTTTATTCGCCGTTGAGAAACCAGGAAACTTAATCGCTTAAAGTCGGCATAGTTCCGGTCTTTCATTGTTTTATATAACGCCTCCACCAAAACGGGATCTTTTGTCCATAAGGAACTGCAAAAGGAATTTATTTCCTGGTCATTAAACCGTGACAGCTTGCCTCTTTGAATGAGATTCTTTGCCAGCGCCGGATGAGGTAATCGATCCCAAATAGTAAAAATAATCCGATGAAGTTCGCGCGCATTTAAGGTCTCAGCTTTCAATTTGCTCACCGCTGTCTCTGTCTCTTTTTTAGCACGCACTTTCACCAACTCGTGAATCAGAGTAACACACTGCTTGTTCGACAAATTATTGAACTGAACCTTTTTAAAGTAATTCAGGATTAAGGCCTGATTGCCTTTCAAAGCAGGAAAAAATGAAATGACATAATCATTGTGGTGTTTCGCATCGTAGTTTCGTTTGAATATCTTATTTACCGCAGCGAAATAATTTATCTTATTAGCCGCGATACTAAATCCCATCTTTGCCACATCGAGCTGGTAAAAAGTATCATTCAGCCGACGGGTCTTCAGGGTGCTATGCCAATAGCTATAATATTTTTCTTTAACGCTCTTTTCATGTTTTTTGAAGCTGCCATATCTCCATACATGCGCCCGCAAATTGCTCAGGTACTTGGAGTCCTCCGACAGTTTCTTCGAAATTTTCCAGGGGGTCACCCCAACCCCCTTGGCCTTTAGATAATAGTCCTGGTACTTTTTTTCACTCGGATTTCGGCGCACGTTGTGATAAACAATGTTTGCTATCGCGCTGTTCAATACTGTAGGAGGTGTACCTTTACGAAATGTGGTATTGAAAATAATTTCGGAATAATACTTTACCCCATCATCATATTTCTTCTGGGCCATCATGTTATCTGCCAGGCGTTTTAAGGCTTGTCCAGCAAACGGATGCGTGCGGTAATCTTTATCTTGTAGCATCTTAGCCCAGACCACCAGGGCTTTTCCCGGGTTTTGATTGTCCCATTCACATTGGCCGATTTGGAATTGGGCCCCGGCTGCAAAAGCAATGTCATTTGGATAGTAAGTAAGGATATCTTTATATTCACCAATGGCCTTTATGCGACTATTTGTCAGCTGTAAACAGCGAGCTTTTCTATAAATAGCATATGCAGTTGCAGTGGATTTTGGAAACTCAACAATGAAAACATCATATAATTTCGAAGCGGCAGGAAACTTTTTCATTTCAAATATTTTGTCTGCCTTGAGAAGGGAAAACTCTTCAAATCTCTCAAGTTTGGCCATCTTCTTTTTTGAAAAATTCAATTCTTTACCTGCACTGTAGCCGGCAAAAATAATAAAAAATACAATGCTATATTTTGTCATGAGATAGTCCTATTTTAGATGGATTGAAAGAGTGATTTTTGGATGCGCTGAGAAACTGCTGCAAAAATTCTTTTGCGGGATATAAGAATGCGAGAAATTGGGACTTGGAAAATTCAGATTAGCATAACAAATATCAACAGTTTCTGCTTAAAGCATATGAAATTGATTCACCTCCAAATATTAACTTTATTAACAGCTATTATGTAAGGAAAAGATGGTCCACTACTATATTCAATCAGATGCGCTCACCATTCAAAGGTTCCATGAATTGAGAAAAAACATGATTTTAAGGACTATCTTCGCTCTAATAAATGGCTATTTATTTGTTTTGACAAAGCGACCATTAGAGAATAAAGAACCTACATGTGCAGCAGTTTTCATCCGGTTTTAAGATTGTAAAAATGCACTCTGATGTTAGTTTTGGCAAACAAATTTTCATTAAAGGATTGGGCAATGGCAGTAGATATAGAACATGCGATAAAGCTATTTAACTTTGCCAATCGCAGCCGAATTGTCATCACCGGACGCGAGCGGATCGCCCGTTCCAAGCACAAATTACAGTTCATCCTGGTTAGTACTGATATTGCTGAGAACAGCCTTGAAAATATTCTGCGTGATTTCTCACATTACCCAATAGTTCAACTGTTCACATCCGAAGAATTCGAAGATTTTTTTACATACAAGAACTGTAAGTTTATTGCCTTTGAAAAATCGGACCTAGCTATACAAATCTACAAAGATCTAAAAGAGGCGCGAATCAATAAACCGGAGAAAGAGGCATAGTTAAGGGGCTTAACTATGCGGGTCTTGCGCTGAGTATTCTCAGGTGATCAAAGTGATCAAACAACGCTTCTTTAAATGTGGAATATTCGAGGTATTCCACATTATGTTTACTGCAATATTCCCTGACGATCTTACGGATCTGAGGATAGAGCTGATGGCTGATCCGGGGAAAGAGGTGATGTTCCACCTGGTAATTCAAACCACCGATAAACCATGTGAGAAACTTATTTCCTGTTGCAAAGTTTGCAGTAGTTGCAAGTTGCAGTAATGCCCAGTCGTTTTCAAAACCATCTTTACTTTCAGGAAAATCCTGCACAGTATTTACATGTGCCAGGCTGAAGATGAGTGACAATACAGCTCCCAGTACCATCCAGTGAGCCAGGTAAAATGTCAGGACCAACCAAGGATTCAGGCCGACTGCTAATGGCAATATAATGTAAATGGCCATATGAATAACCCGGGAAAAGACTATTTCCACCCAGGCTTTTGTCCGGTCTTTACCCCGAATCTTATAGCGGTTGTGAACAAGCTCTTTTACATCGTCTACCCAAACCCATTTGAGAACCAGCAGGGAATACGCAGGGACAGCATACCAGTGCTGAAAACGATGGTACCATTTCCAGTCATCAGTGGAATTAAAACGAAAAATACCGCCAGATTCAATATCGGGATCTGAGCCGGGAATGTTGGGATTTGAATGATGCGATACGACATGTTTATGATACCACAGCGTTGCACTGGCTCCTGCAATAGCCAAACACTGGCTCAATATGCCATTGACTGATTTTTTATTGCCAAAGCTTTTGTGGCTTGCATCATGCATAATACCCATCTGCATAGCCAGCATAAAAAAACAGGCTGTAAACAGGCACAAACTTGCAATGAGATATGCACTAAAGGAAACTGCGACGATAAAACCGGCATAGGCTGCTAACCAGGCAAGCAAAATCGATATCGCTTTTACATAAATCAGTTTATTGCCCTGAGGTATAAGCGAATTCTTATCGATGAAGGTATAAACTTCCTCTTTTAATTGTGAGTAAAATGATACCTTCGCTGCATCTTTATTTTCTAACATATAAACCTTTTAAGGTGATACTAATTAATTCAGTTTTACAACACGGTAGATATGAGGAAATAGTGTGTTGATTCTATAATGCTCAGCCTCAATTTGAACATCTAAAATAAATTGCTAAAACAAGGTACTCATGAAACAACTTTATTCAATGATTTATGGAAGATTTAATCCCGGCAGGTTCAAACTCTTAAGATTCGTATTTCTGAGGCCAAAACAGGGCGAATTGAGCTCAAAAGCTAAAGTTAATGAGGCCTATCCCCGCCAATATTTCCACGTTTTCGACGTCTATCAGGCCGTTTATCGATCATTTCACCAAGTATTTTCTCGATGATAGCGGCCTTCTTTTTATCACGCTTATTAAGGGTTTTTTGGAGCTCTTTTAGCTTCGTTATCGACTCTTTGATATGCACTTTCTGAGAACTCTGCTTCTTATCGAAATTTGCACTGATTTTTGCCTTAAGCTTTTCCTTTATTTCTGCCTTATCTGCCTCATTTGCGGTTTTGTAGTCTTTTATCAGATTATCGATCTCGTCGTCCTGGCCAATCATCTCATGGTGGTATTCAGCAAAAAGCTCACGTATACGGCTGCGAAACAAGGCCGGATCTTCCTTGCGAAGTGCTTGTAATTCTTTGAATAATTCCGGATCCGTATCGTGTATCTTTTTCAACCAGGCAAGTTGTTTGAAACCTTCGTGCATGATTTTACGCATTTCTTTACGGAAATTTTCAGGATTCGACTTTTGCAATTCGAGCATTTTTTTATAGAGCTCTGGATCTGCTTGTTTCAGTTTTTCAAGGGATCGTTTCATCCATGCCGGATGCTGTCGTCTGGGGCGCTTGTCTGTTGCATGATCCCGGTCACCACGTGTGTTTTTTCCATGATGGGCATCGCCATCCTGTGCAAACGCACCAACGATGAAAAATGTTAAAAACAGTCTTAGTAATAGTTTCATTTAGTCCTCATTAATTACTTACCAGCTCTACTGAATGTAGTTCCATTTCTTTAAATAACAGGTCGGTTTCTATGACGGCCAACTCCAGCTCAACACCATCTGCTTCCACCAATGTATATTCCTCTACAACTGCGTCGTAAGTATCCGCCGGTGCCTCATTTTTGATCTTTTCCGCAATAGGAATGTCCTTATACTTAGGTGATCGTGTAAAATGCAAAATGAGCATCATAAATAAGAATAATGCCGCTGCCGACAATATATAATGGAAGGGAATGATCGACCGTTTATTTTTTGCTTCGGCATACTCAAGCACCTTACTATCGAGGTCATTTGATGGCTCGATAACAATTTTATGCGTCTCGATTTGCTTAAGGGTTTCAACATAGTCCTGACATATATCGCAATCTTCAAAATGATTGCGCTCATTGTTCTTGAGCATATCACCAGCGATTAAGCGCTCTTGTACATTTTCACATTCTGTATTCATACCCAATCCTTCAATAACGTACGTAATTTATTCACTGCATAATGCATCCGACCGAGGACTGTATTTAATGTACAACCCTGAATCTCTGCAATATCCTTAAATGCTACATTTTCCTGTCTCAAGAGAAATACCTCTCGTTGTTCATCTGGCAACTTATCGACTGCTTCTTCGATTGCCTTGCCCAATTCGCCACTACTGATTTCCTGCCAGGGTATCAGCGAGGACGATGCTTCAAGCTGCAATTCGTCTATATCGACAGACTGCCTGTTTTTCTGCTTTCTGAAGTGGTCAATTGCATTATTATGTGCAATCCTGAATAGCCACGAAACAAACTTCTGTTTGTCCTGGTACTTATTCAGCTTATCTACCACTTTCATCCAGGTACTCTGAAAAAGATCATCTACCAGGGCCGATTGACCGGGGAGCATTTTATTCAAGTAGCTATATAATGGTCGTCTATATCGCTCATACAATTCAGCAAATGCATCCTGATTACCCTGGAGATAAGACCGTATCAGACTCATATCATCTTGATCCGACATATATACTCAGCCTTCTCACGTCACATAACGCAACTATTAAGCAATTTATTGTGTAAAAATCAGTTTTTCTAAACATTTAACTTAATCACAAGTCTGTATTCTGCCAGTGCGAACACAGAATCGCCTCAAGCACCACAAATAGCAACATTGGTATAAATACGTTCAAAGCAATAACCCGCATATTTTTTGAATCAGCCTCAAATAACAGGGACAGGTCATGTAATTTGAGGCTGATAATTTATTTATTGGGCCATACCATTGAGGTTTCTGTAGTTAAAATATGCCTGGTATAGGGCTTTTGCTCAATTTGAGATTGCCATAAGGTGCTGTCGCAGTAGATTTGCACTATGAAGGATCTCAAATTAGATGATATACGCAACCAGCTTATCAGGCAGGAGGAAACACTGATTTTCTCGCTTATTGAGCGTGCCCAATTTAAGTTCAATGAGCCTATATACCTTGATGCAGAAATACCTATTCCGGGTTTTGAGGGCTGTTTTTGCGATTATCTGCTCTATGAGACAGAAAAAGTTCACGCCAAGGTCAGGCGCTATACCAGCCCCGATGAAGAGCCCTTTTTTACCGATTTACCCGATATTGTACTGCCCGCGGTGGCATACAATGTGCCGCTCATTCCAAATGCAATTAATGTGAATGCAGATATCATGGCACTCTATAAGGACCAAATTCTCAAGCAAATTTGCCAACCTGGGGATTGTGGTAATTATGGCTCCAGTGCAACCTGCGATGTAATATGCCTTCAAGCCCTGTCAAAGCGTATTCATTATGGCAAATTTGTTGCAGAAGCGAAATTTCAAGCTGATGAAGAAACCTATACTGCCCTGATTAATGCCCGCGATGCTAAAGGTATCGAAGAGTGTCTAATCAATAAAGCAGTCGAAGCGAAAGTACTCGCACGTGTGGAAAGTAAAGCCACGACCTATGGCCAGGAACCGGGTGAAGAAAATCCGGAGTTCAAGGTAAATCCACAGGCCATTGCCCAAATTTACGAGGACTACATCATTCCCTTAACAATTAAAGTCGAAGTTGATTACCTGCTTCAGCGCCTCGACTCATGAAAACCTGCGTCATATGCAATAAGGAACAGCAACCCGTAGAAGTTGTCTACGGATTCCGGGCAGGTATCTGCAAAGACTGCTGGATAAACTATTACAAGGGGCAGCCCTATTTACACGATCCATCCTTTAAACGTATGCGTTATCCGGATCACAATCACGTCGCCGAGCGCGACCAAAGATGGCGTTATCGGAAAGATACTGACCCCCCATTAAAATGCATCATCTGTAAAGAGGATAGAGAAAAAGAGGACCTCGATGGTGAAGTACCTGATGTCTGCAGCGCCTGTAATGCAATACTCAAAAGCTATAACAGCCCTTGGTTTGCGGATTGCGACCGGCATAGACTCGAAATTTTTTACCGCTTCCCCGACCCTCTGTATTACTCAAAAGATTCACTGTGCCCTGATTGTAATTCGGCCTTAGATAGCTCTAATCAATTCATGGAAACGCTGATATTTTGCAACGATTGCAATGCCTTAGTCCAAGTGGAAGCAAAATGAAAGCCTGCATCATTTGCGCCAAGACAAAAGTAGAAGAAGAGTTCGCTCTGCGCGGACTGGGCTCCGGTTGTC